>NZ_JBAQZB010000149.1:0-20315 GCF_049790535.1 Legionella sp. | reverse complement strand
TTACTGATGTCTGCTATGTTATTTTGATTCACACGTTTCATATTAAAAATCCTTCGATAAAGTTTGGTAATCTTAGTTTTCAAACATTCAAAGATCAATATGAATTTTTATTTAGCATATCCAGGTTAAAAGCTCACATTAGTAGTGCTGATCAAGCTATCAGAAAGGGGGACTGATTACAAAAACCTGCTACAATCCGCATTGAGAAGAGGACCAAAGATTAATGCACGGTTTGTCCTTGAGTAATGCAACAAGTAATCACTTGTCGGATCACAAAATCTCCCTGATGAATCCCATACATTAGATTAAAGTGTTTCGCTAAAGTAACAACCCATCCTGATAAACAAAAGTTCATCCGCTTTTCAGTAATATCCACCACAATTTCAAAAAGCCCTAATGAATCGCTATCACGTTCATTTGCATAATCTTCCATAATTACGCGTGCTGTTTGTAAATCTTTATCTCTAGTCGGCCAATTTTGACTCATATTATTCTTCCTAAAAAGCATGAATAAAACACAGCTCAATAAATTCAGGCACTATCATTGCAATGCGATCAAGAATTTTTGTAAGATAGTGATAACATAGGCTTCTGAACTTATTGCGAAGTTACATTAGTTCTTCAGTAATTTTTTTCCATACATGGAGGCAAATTTTAAAATTACAAGAGCAAAATCTCTTGCCAATTATGCCATATTTGGGCAAAGACTCAATGCTAAGATTAATTTTTCTACTTATTAATAAACAATTGCGTTACGATGCAAATTATGAATAAATGTAGTTTATGTCATGTATGATATCCTTAAAGTCTGTTGTATTTTATCGCTGTGTCTAGCAAAATTCTTTTAACGTTGCCACTCACTCTCCCTGAAAATAGAACAAGTATAGAATGTTTCTTATGAACAGCATATGATATACCTATTAGCAAATTTAAAAAAATCATACCATGGCCTATCAAATTTTACCCTCAATACTCTCTGCGGATCTTACTCGTCTTGGTGAAGAAATAGATGCCGTAATGCAAGCAGGCGCTGACTCTATTCATTTTGATGTCATGGACAATCATTATGTGCCTAATCTAACCTTCGGCCCTGCATTTTGTGAGGCCTTAATTAAACGCGTTCCTGAATTACCTATAGATGTTCACCTCATGGTGAAACCTGTAGATTCACTTATTGAATCCTTTGCCAAAGCAGGAGCACAACGAATCAGTATTCATCCAGATGCAACTATTCATTTGGATCGCAGCTTACAACTCATTAACGATTTAGGATGCAAAGCAGGCTTAGTTTTGAATCCAGCAACCCCTATTGATGTACTCGCCTGGTGTGTACATCAACTTGATTTTGTGTTGGTAATGACCGTGAATCCAGGATTTGGCGGCCAAAAATTGATTTCTGAAATTATTAAGAAAATACCAAAAATCCGCCAACTCTACCCTCAACTTAATCTCTGTGTCGATGGTGGTGTAACAACAAAAAATATAGCAATGCTGGCACGCGCAGGAGCCAATCAGTTTGTTACTGGTTCTGCTCTATTCAACAGCGGCAATTACCAAGAAACGATTAACACCATGCGTACTCAATTAACGGAAATTTAATTTGACCAAAGAAGATTTATGAAAAAATTAATCATCATGTTATGGAGCCTCCTTGGATCACATGCTTGCTTGGCACTTTCAGGGCAAGAATATATGAATCGTTTTAATACTTATAGTTTACTAAGCCAAAACCTTCCTACCACACCCACCCCCATATTTCTAGACTTTATTACAGGAACCGCCCCCCTTTCTAACAAATTACGTGAAAAATGGCTTTATGAACTTGCTCGTGCTAAAGATTGGATAACCTATCATCAATATTATCAGCCGTCTAAGGACATAAACCTTGTTTGTTATGAACAAATCGCCAAATATAATACCGGTGCACAAGAAGCACTAAAAGATTCTATTCCTCTATGGTTAACTGGTAATTCAACACCTCCCGCATGCAATAATCTATTTGATTTATTAATTAAGAATAATGGATTCAATCAAGATTTTATTACCCAACGCATTAATCTGGCATTGGATAAACGCAACATTCAACTAACTTATTACTTGCTAAACCAATACAAGACACCTCATCACGCAGAAATCGAGGCATTAAACTCTGTTTACCAAAATCCTGCCAATATTAACACGCTTCATAAGGGTGGTTTAAACGGTACTATATATCTTTATGGTCTTAAACGTATGATTTCTATCGATATGGATAAGGCATTACTACTATGGCAACAAAATAAAACCAGGAGTATTCTAAACTTAGCACAACAACAGGATTTTTTAGTTCATGTCGCGCTATATAAAGCCATGCGCAATAATGAAGATGCATTGTACTGGTTCAATCAGATTAAACCTCAATACTACAATGACGTCTTACTGGATTGGCAGATACGCTTTGCTCTAAAACAAAAACATTGGCAACAGGTTACCGTCTTAATTAATGACTCAAAAAATAAAGATGCACCTTGCTGGCAATATTGGCTGGCACGCTCTTTAGAAGAACAAGGTAAAACAGCAGAAGCCCGCGCAATATATGAGCCCTTAGCAAAAAACAGACACTATTATGGTTTTCTTGCCAGCCTTCGTCTCAAGAAGGCTTTTAGCTTCGATGAGGAATTACCTATAACAAATTTTTCTGTATTAAAACCTTATCAAGCTTTTATCGATCAAGTTAAAAAGTTATATACAACCAAAAATACACTCCAAGCATCACGATTGCTTAATGATTTTATCAGTGAATTATCTAAAGATGAGGCCAGTGCCCTAGTCTATTGGATTGACACTACTTTGCAATGGCATGGTAAATCCGTACATTTAAGTAGTAATGAAACTTTAAAAAATCAACTCTCTTTAAGATTTCCCTTGGCTTATAAAGACACAGTAAAATACTATTCCAAAAAATATGCCATTCCTCCTGAATTTATTTATGCCATCATCCGTCAGGAAAGTGGTTTTAGAGAAGAAGCAACTTCTTCTGTGGGCGCTCGTGGTTTAATGCAAGTGATGCCTTACACTGCGGGTGTGGTCTCCAAAGCCGAGAGGATTTCTTATGTGAATCAAAATCAATTATTTCTTTCAGAAAAGAATATTAACATTGGTGTAGCCTATTTAAAACAGCTTTCAAAACGCTTTAGTAACCATCCAATTTTGATCGCAGCAGCTTATAATGCAGGTCCTAAACAAGTTGTTTCTTGGTTACAAACTCATCCCCCCAAAGAAATTGATGTCTGGATTGAAACATTGCCTTGGCAAGAAACACGTAATTATCTAAAAAACATCTTTGCATTTTACACGGTATATCAATATCGTCTAAATCAAAAACTCAACCTGGAACATTTTTTAGAACCTTTATAAAAAGTAACCCATTACCAGCAGAAAAATTTCTTTCATATCAAAACGAGCTCAATTACCAAAAATCTAATGTACTAATCGCTATGTTATTGTAAAGATAATCAGATTAAAGATAATATACTTTACAGAATCGTAAAAAATGGGAAGGGAAGCTTATTACATTAACGATAGGGCACTATTATCTCATTTCATATCAACTTTTTTAACTAAGAGAGATTATTATGCCCAAATTACCTAACAAAAATACTTTTGAGGCTGCTGAAAAAAAAATAAAAGAAGTAGAAAAATTATTAAGCCACATTGATGTGGAATATACAGAAAATTTTCAACTTTTATTGAGTAAGCGAAAAAAAGACTTTATGGAAACGCTGGCCTCTCACGAGAAAAAAATTTCTGTGTATGAAAAAAAGAAGATAACGTCTCAATATTATTTCTTTGCCGATACATTATACAAGTGCATGAAGTATCCGGCTAATGATTCAGATTATATAAAGGCTTATTTCAATAGAATATATTATCCTATTGGAAACAATACAGAAAAGGGGTCCTCACCCTTAAATTCCCTTTTTTACACAGGGATATATAGTGGTACCTTATTAACCCTGGCTTCTGTTGCTGCAATGATTGTGTGTCCGCAAATTGGATTCATTATATTTCCTATTGGGATGACTTTACTCATTTCAAACTTATTTCTGTTATTAGCTAAAGAGGTGTTAACCATTAACAATAAAAAAAATGAGGATAAAACAATTTTTGAAAAGGGATCTGATTTGTTAAGGGTACATCCAGAAGTAAATTATGAGAGAGAAGATAAAGAAGAGGGAAAAGTCATTTCATCCTTAGTTACTACAAGCATCTTTAATGCTATGCTGAGACACCCTTAAACAAAAAAGTTATTTTCTTGGAAGATTTTTCTCTAAAAGTACAGCTATCTTGAAACACCTTTTTGGCATCTTTCGTCTACTGCTAAGGAAAGCTAAACTACTTATCCTTTGTTGTATTTCTGAAAAAACGCAATAAGACATGATTAGCACGCAACGATGCCTCTCGTACCGCCTCACGCGGGCTGATCAAACCCGCGAACATGGCTTCTAAAATTTCATCGTTAATACTACGAATTTGATTCTGTGGACCATAGTATTTCAATGGTTTTTCTTGCAGATTTATTTTGAGATCCTTTTGTGCCAACAATAAATTGGGATGATGACTAATTTTCAAAATATCGGCATAACCACCCTGCAATCCTAGAGGCAGATAACCTGTATGCTCATGCCAACGTCTCTGGATTTGAGGTTGAGCAATAAATACAAAAAATTGCGCAATGCCCTTATAGTGTTCCTTTGTTTGTCCAGCGATAACCCAAAGCGCTGCACCACCTATAACGTTAGCATGTCTCTTTTTGCTTATCTGAGTATCCAATGGCATCCTGGCGACACCCAAACGAAAAGGAACCAAAGCCTCTAAACCATTGTAAGCCCCGGAAGATTGGCTGAACAAAGGGCAAATACCACTAGTAAATAAAATGGTTGCATCATCAACTCGACCAGCGTAACGAAAATAATGCTGGACATGCCAACGTTTTAAACGCTCAAAATGATGGGTTAATTGCGGCGTATCAAAAACAGCATGGGCTGGATCCCCCTCTGCTAAATACAAACCATGTGTTGCTAAAAATGACTCAAAAAGTATCCACCCAGGATAAGCTGTAGTATAAGTGCATTTAAAACCTGCTTTTTTCACTTTCTGAGCTAATACCTCCATCTCATCCCAAGTGCGTGGAAAATTAGTACTGTTGTACCCTACTTTGGCAAGCAAATCCAAATTATAATACAAAGTTGGCACTGAGAGATTAAAAGGCAACGCCATTAATTGACCCTCTGTACTATAAAACTCACGAATCGACTCAATAAAATCTTCTTTAGGTAAATTCATTCCCTGTTCATGCATCAATTCATCAACTGGTTTAATAACACCCTTAGGAGAATGCATCAGAGCAGTACCTACCTCAAAAATCTGTACCATCGCTGGAGGTTGCTGCGCTCTGAATGCAGCAGCAAAACTGGTTAAGGTTTCTAAGTAATTTCCTTTATAAACAGGTTTAATAAAATAGTCGCTTTGACTTTTATTAAAATCATCTGCAAGTAATCTAACTTCATCGCCTAATTGCGCTGCCATACTATGCCAAAGGATGAGTTCGATGCGTTTTGCGTGTACTGAAACGGCACATAAAAAAGCGCATAAGAAAGGGATTAATTTATTCATACTAATAAATCTGGGTAATCACTAAAAACTGCATCCACTCCCCATTTAAATAATTTATTCGCCTGACGTTTGCGATTCAGGGTATAGGCACATACAACATACCCCGCATCTTTAACTGCTTTAACTCGATCAGCCGTTAAAATACGGCGATTAAAGTGAATGGAAAAACAATCCAATTCTTGGGCTTTTTGCAACCACTGTTCATCCCAAACATGAAACAATAAACCCAAAGGCATTTCGGGTGCTACATTACGACACATCACTAGAGCCTTCCACGAGAAACTGGAAACCAATGGTAAATCCTTCTCTGCTGGCCAATAGCGATTTATGTGACTTAATACAGTAATTGCTGTCTGTTCATCTGTCCCAGGATAAGGTTTTATTTCAATATTAGCCTGTACATTTGTAACGAAAAGCCACTCTAAAACTTCTTTAAAATGTGGAATATGCACGCCTTTAAACCGACGAGAAAACCAGGAACCTGCATCAAGGGTTTGCAGATAAGAAGATTCAACGTGACCGATTTCTCCTCGCCCGTTGGTGGTCCTTTTTAATGTATCATCATGAAATACAAAAGGCTCACCATCAACACTGCACATCACATCAAACTCAATGAAGCGACAGCCCATCTCTACCGCTTTATTAAAGGCAGCTAAGGTATTTTCTGGGGCATATGCCGAGGCACCACGATGACCAATAATCTTTTCAACAACTAGCAAATTAATTCCTTTGTTTTAAGCGATTATGGCTTACGATTAGAAGCCGCTTCAACCATCGCAGTTAACGTCAATTCATTACTCACAGTTAATGCAGGAGCCGCTGCTGCAGCCAACATCACCATACTGTTCGTTTCTTTAGTTTGATAAGGCCGTGGTGTTTGCAGTGGTGGATTTTCCCCAGAAACAAAAACCAAATTACTTACACTGTACTGTTGTGCTGGATATGCCTTATTCATACGTACAATTTCATCATTTACCTGTTGATACAATTGATCGCGTACCTTAGCGAATACAGCCTGTGTTTCCTCTAGACTCGGCTTAAACTCCACATTCGAGATCTCATACTTAGCCCCAGGAATACTTACTGATTTTGCATTTTGATAAATATCGGTTAAGGCCGTTTGATTTACGCGAGCCTGCGCTTGAACATAAAGTTTTTCCAGACCAGAATTGTCTTGTGAACGATCAAATTCAAGCAAATGCCAATCGCCTTTAGCAATTTTATTTAAACGGTCCATAATGTCAGTGCGCGCTTTTACCAAATCAGCATTTGACAAAGTCACATTGATATTGACACCCAGCAAAGCAGATTGGGTAGTCACCCATTGTTTTGCAGAAACTTGAAAAACAACTTTATCCAGGACCATTGGGGGTGATACAACAACGTCTGCAGCAAAAGCAAACGAAGTGATGGTCATTAACATCAACACCTTGGCGGCAGTTTCTCGCATAACATTCTCCAATTTGATAAATAACTGATTTAGTTTATACCAGCAAGCTCCAGGACACCAAATTATCGTTGATTTAATCGATAAATAAGTCTATAACTTCTAAAAAAATATTTTTTAGGGGCTATAACCAATGATATCTGTTGATAATATAATTAATAATGACCTAACAATAGCAGAAAATGATTTTTTCGAATACGCCTTAGCCCATGGTTTTGGTGATTTACATTTCAAAGTGGATCCAGAAACTGGTATGAAAGCCATTATCGCTATCCACAATACAAAGCTTGGCCCAGCGTTGGGAGGTTGCCGTTTTATTGAATACCCCAATACTGCTGCAGCACTTAAAGATGTCATGCGTCTTGCACGAGGTATGAGTTACAAAGCTGCCTCAGTAAACCTACCTTTAGGCGGTGGTAAATCGGTACTCATTAAGCCAAAAGGGTCCTTCGATCGTGCTGGCTATATGCATCAATTTGGTAAGTTTGTGCATGAATTAAATGGCCGATACATTACTGCTCTAGACAGCGGAACTGTATTAAGTGACATGGATATTATTAGCGAACATACCCCCTATGTTGCCAGCTTATCAAAATACGATGGCGATCCCTCCCCCTCTACAGCTCTAGGTATTCTACGTGGCATTCAGGCAGCAGTTGCATTTAAATTAGATAAAAACAACCTTAAAGGTGTTCATGTTGCCATTCAGGGTCTTGGGCATGTTGGCTATTTACTTGCTAAACACTTACATGAATTAGACGCAACACTTACTGTCGCTGACCTTTCTTCTTCTGCAGTAGAACAGGCAGTTAAAGAGTTCAATGCAAAACCAGTCAGTACGGATCAAATTCACAAAGTTCCTTGTGATGTGTTTGCTCCCTGTGCTTTGGGGGCGATTATTAATGACATTACTATTCCTCAATTACAAACAACCATTATTGCTGGAGCAGCCAATAATCAGTTAGCTCATACTTATCATGGAAAGATATTACATGATAAAGGTATTTTATTTGCCGTAGATTATGTAATTAATGCGGGGGGATTAATTTTTGCAGCTTCTAAATATTTACTTACTCCTGAAAGCCAAATCAATGAGCAAATTAATCAAATTCACACACATTTACTTGAAATATTTACCCGTTCTACCAAAGAAAATATACCTACTAGTGAAATTGCAGATACACTGGCCCAAGAGAAGTTAACCTAATGAAACAGTTACACTTATCCCCTGAATTGTATGCGTACCTACTGGATAAATCATTACGTGAGCACCCCTCACTAAAGCGCTTGCGCAAAGAAACATCCACAATGGAACTAGCGAACATGCAAGTCTCGCCTGAACAAGCACAATTTATGCAATTTCTTTTACATTTGATGCGTGCTAAAAATGTATTGGAATTAGGAACATTCACTGGTTACAGCGCCTTGGCTATGTCTCTTGCTTTGCCTGATGATGGTTGCTTAATTACTTGCGATATTAGCGAACAATGGACAAAACGAGCTCATCTATTTTGGACTGAGGCAAAACAGGATCATAAAATTAAATTACGCCTTGGCCCTGCACTGGATTCATTACAGGCATTAATAAATGAAGGTTGGGAACAAAAATTTGACTTTATCTTCATTGATGCTGATAAAACAAATTACATCAATTATTATGAATTAGCATTAAAATTGATTCAACCCCGAGGTATTATTGCCATTGATAATGTTCTGTGGGATGGTAAAGTAATTGATAAACAGGAAACCGGCGGACAAACACGAGAAATAAGAAAACTTAATGAATTAATTAAAAAGGATAAGCGTGTATTTGTCAGTCTGTTACCAATAGCTGATGGATTATTTTTAGTACAACGAGTTTAATTGGATAAATTGTAAAGGAGTATTTTAAAATAATGAAAACAAACAATAACCCTTGTGGATTAGATGGTTTTGCTTTTTTAGAGTTTTCAGGGCCAGATAAAAATCGCCTACAACAACAATTTACCCAACTTGGCTTTCAAGCAATAGCAAACCATAAAGATCAAGAAATTACTCTGTATCAACAAGGCCAAATCCAATTTATAGTCAATGGCACCCCTAATAGCCAAGCAGCAACTCATGCCGCTACTCATGGCCCTGGTGCCTGCGCAATGGGATTTAAAGTACACAATGCCAAAGCAGCTTTTGAGCATGCTCTTCAACAAGGTGCGACTGCTTTTATAGATTGCCAACATGCTCATCATGGCTTACCGGCCATACAGGCTATTGGTGGTAGTGTCATTTATTTTGTTGATGACCAACACCAACCTTTTGCGTCTCATTGGAAGAAAAAATCTACTCTGCCCATAGAAGACCACGGTTTATTATTTATCGATCACCTAACTCATAACGTTTTTCGCGGCAATATGGATAAATGGGCTAACTTTTATGAACAAATTTTTAATTTCCAGGAGATCCGTTATTTCAATATTAAAGGTAAAATAACTGGTCTAGTAAGCCGTGCACTAGGTAGTCCTTGTGGTAAAATCAAAATTCCATTAAATGAATCCAAAGATGATGTATCCCAAATTGAAGAGTTTTTGCATGAATACCATGGAGAGGGAATTCAACACATTGCATTAACGACTGACTCGATTTACCACACAGTCCATCAATTAAGAGAACAAGGCGTAAATTTCCTTGATGTTCCAGACTCTTATTATGAAATGCTGCATGAACGCCTTCCTTGGCATCAAGAACCCGTCCAACAACTGCGAGCAGAAAAAATACTGATTGATGGTGAAATAGATCCCAAGCACGGTTTATTACTCCAAATTTTTACTGAAAATATTTTTGGACCTGTATTTTTTGAAATTATTCAGCGTAAGGGCAACCAGGGATTCGGTGAAGGTAACTTTCAGGCATTGTTTGAAGCCATCGAACGTGATCAAATAAAACGCGGTACGTTAAAAGAAGCCAATTAGGAATTCCTATGAAATTAGCAACCTTAAAATCAGCATTTTCACGAGATGGGACGTTATGTGTAGTCAATCGCGCATTGACTCATGCAGTTAGTACTCTCCAAATCGCACCTAATTTACAATACGCTTTAGATCATTGGCAACAAGTTGAGCCCAGGTTACAAACCATATATCAACAATTAAATGAACAACACTTGGATAATGCCTTTACCTTTGATCCAAAGCAATGCACCTCTCCATTACCACGTGCCTATCAGTGGGCAGATGGGAGTGCTTACGTGAATCATGTAGAATTAGTGCGTAAAGCTCGTGGTGCCGAAATGCCTGCTAGCTTTTGGAGCAGCCCACTAATATACCAAGGTGGCTCAGATACCTTTCTTGGCCCAAGAGATCCCATTCTCATTGCTGATGAAGCATTTGGAATCGATTTTGAGGCAGAAATTGCCGTGATCACTGATGATGTCCCTATGGGCATTAATCATAAAAGTGCAGCCGCCCACATTAAATTATTCATGTTAGTCAATGATGTATCATTGCGAAATTTAATCCCAGAAGAGCTAGGTAAGGGATTTGGATTTTTCCAATCCAAGCCTTCCAGTAGTTTTTCTCCGGTTGCCATCACACCGGATGAATTGGCTTCTGCTTGGGATGGACAACGGGTGCATTTACCTTTATTGAGCCATTTAAATGGGCACTTATTTGGTCAACCCAATGCCGGTGAAGACATGACTTTTTCGTTTACAGACCTTATCCAACATGCTGCCAAAACCAGAGCATTAAGTGCGGGGACAATTATTGGTTCTGGAACTGTATCTAATTTGGATCGCAGCAAAGGTTCTTCATGTATCGCTGAAAAAAGAATGTTGGAACTTCTTGAGCAAGGTCAGCCTAAAACTTCATTTATGCACTTTGGCGATACAGTACGTATTGAAATGCTTGATAAAGAAGGAAAGAGTCTTTTTGGAGCGATTGAGCAAGTTATTAAAAATTGCTCTTGATGAATGCAGAAAATCTTCCATTTGCGATTTATTTAGGCTACTAAAGAAGCTGGAGCACTGATGATACTATATGATTACTTCCGTTCTACAGCGTGTTATCGAGTACGCATTGCCCTTAATCTTAAAAAATTAAACTATGAAAAAATCAATATTCATTTGATCAATGATGGCGGACAACATCATAGTGAAGAATATCATCATATAAATCCTCAAGAATTGGTCCCTTCATTGCAAGTAGAAGGGCATATTATTAATCAATCTATGGCCATTATTGATTATCTGGATGAAACATTTCCAAACCCCTCTTTATTGCCTAAAGATCCATTAAATCGAGCCACTATCAGGTCGCTGGCGCAAATCATTGCCTGTGATATGCATCCTTTAAATAATTTAAGGGTATTAAATTATTTAAAAGCAGAATTTAGTGCCAATAATATTCAAGTGATGCAATGGTATCATCATTGGTTAAAAGCAGGATTTGATGCCTTTGAAACAAAATTGCAAACCTTAAAGCGTATTGAACCTTTTTGTTTTGGGAACACGGTTTCTTTGGCGGATCTTTGTCTGATCCCACAAGTATTTAATGCACAACGCTTTAATTTTATAATGGATGATTATCCATTAATCAATAAGATAAATGCTCATTGCTTAACTCTTGAAGCATTTCAGAATGCTTCTCCTGAGATTTTCTAGAGTTAATGTCAAGACGCCTTAATTTATTTTTATTTAGCTATTGGCAGGCGCAGAAGATACCATTAGACAATTCAATACCCCAAGGATAAGCTTCTGACATATGTAAAGTTTGATTTAATTGATTATTTAAAGGTGTCATCACCCTAATCTGCACTCTATTCCTCGTCCAAGGTGATTGAGGACATAATGCTTCTCTGCGATCATCACCTGCTTTAACAAAGCAAGGATCATATGTGGTTCCTTCTGCTAGACTGAGTCAAACAATGGCCTAATAATGTCTTTTTAACTATCGGTACCACTTGATCCCTTACTTCTCCATAAGGTCTATACAATTTTAATACCGTATCGCGCCCTTCCACTAAAAAAGAATAACAAAATAATATTAGGAATAAAGCTCTTTGCATCATATTGCTTCCTTACCAATTTTATACAGAGACACGTCTCGCACACCGTTGCTTTTCAAAAATCCTGGATGCATCTCAAACAGGTGAGAATAGAAGCGTAGAAAATCAAAACCCATCAGCTAAGATAGTAGAAATATCAACAAGCCCTAGTGTATCATCGCATTTAATACATTCAACCAACAGGAATAAAAAATGACCACTGTTTTTACCATCAAAGAATGTTTGGGTGGTGCAATTAATGTTGATGAACAGGTTACCGTTAAAGGTTGGGTCAAAACCCGCCGTGACTCCAAAGCCGGCTTGTCTTTTATTAACCTGCATGATGGTTCATGTTTCGCTCCTATTCAAATAGTTGCTACCGATGGTTTATCTAATTATCATGAAGAAGTTACTCGACTTAATGCAGGATGTTCTCTTATAGCCACGGGGAAATTAGTTGCATCACAAGGAAAGGGGCAGTCTTTTGAAATTCAGGCAGATCAGATTCAGGTCGTAGGTTGGGTCGAAAATCCTGAATCCTATCCTATACAAGCAAAACGCCATACGCTTGAATTTTTGCGTGAGGTTGCTCATTTACGTCCTCGTACTAATACCATTAGTGCAGTTACACGTGTTCGCCATTGTCTAGCACAAGCTGTACATCGATTTTTCCATAAGCACGGTTATTTTTGGATACACACACCGATTATTACTGCCAGTGACTGTGAAGGTGCTGGAGAAATGTTTCGTGTTTCTACTTTAGATTTATTGAACCTTCCACAAAAAGCTCAAGGACAAATTGATTTTAGCAAAGACTTCTTTGGTAAAGAAACATTTCTTACCGTATCAGGCCAGTTAAATCTGGAAGCTTATTGCATGGCAATGTCAAAGGTTTATACTTTTGGTCCTACCTTCCGCGCCGAAAATTCAAACACCAGCCGACACTTGGCTGAATTTTGGATGATTGAGCCTGAGGTAGCATTTGCTACTCTAAACGACATTTGTAATTTAAGTCAAAACTTATTGCAATACTTATGCGAAGCCGTGCTTAATGAATGTAAAGATGATATGGAATTTTTCAATCAATTCATTGCTCCGGGATGTATGAAACGTCTAGAACACCTCGCGGTGTCAGATTTCGAAATCATGACTTACACTGACGCCGTTAAAATTTTGGAACATGCAGACCATCCTTTTGAGTTTCCAGTGAGTTGGGGCTTGGATTTACAATCAGAACATGAGCGTTATTTGGCCGAAATATACTGTAAAAAACCGGTAATACTAATCAACTATCCTCAAGAAATTAAAGGATTTTATATGCGCCTTAATGACGACGGTAAAACCGTTGCAGCAATGGATGTTTTAGCACCTGGGATTGGAGAAATAATTGGTGGTAGCCAACGCGAAGAGCGTTTAGACATCCTTGATAAACGCATTGAAGAATGCAATCTCAATAAAGAAAGCTATCAATGGTACCGAGATCTACGCCGTTATGGCACGGTACCCCATGCTGGTTTCGGTTTAGGCTTTGAGCGTTTAGTAAGCTACGTTACAGGCCTAGCCAATGTACGTGATGTAATTCCATTTCCACGCACACCAGGTCATGCTGATTATTAAATGAGATCTAATTTTTAATTACAGTTTGGGCATCTAAAATCATTTTTCAGTATTTGATGCCCGCCTTTAACTTTGCCATTAAGTTAGAGAACAAATACGCAGAATATTCACTCTAAACTGGATAGAATACCTTCTCCTAAAACCAATATTTTCTCCATGCGTCGTGCCAGTTGGTGATCATGGGTCACAATAACCAAAGCTGTATTCATCTTTTGGTTGAGCTCTAACATTAAATCAAACACTTTGGTGGCTGTGGTCTGATCCAGGTTTCCTGTAGGTTCATCTGCTAATACACAATCAGGCTGATGCACTAAAGCTCTCGCAATAGCAACTCTTTGTCGTTCACCACCAGACAACTGAGCTGGTTTATGTTCTTTTCTGGCATAAAGGCCAACCGCATCAAGTATTTCATTTGCTTTTTCTTTTGCAGACTTTACAGATGTGTTGGCTAACAATAAAGGCATACTCACATTTTCAAGCGCTGAAAATTCAGGTAACAAATGATGAAATTGATAGATAAACCCCAAACCTCGATTTCGTAAGTGGCAACGTTTTTTTTCATTTATTTTTTGCCAATTAACATTTTTAATGCTTACCTCACCGCTGGTTGGTTTATCTAAACCACCTAACAAGTGTAATAGTGTACTTTTACCAGAACCTGAAGGACCAATAATAGCCAAACGCTCTCCCTTGCCTATGGATAAATTAATTCCTTTTAGTACCTCAATTTTAGAAGTACCATCATTATAAGATTTACATAATTGATTACAGCTTAAAATTATATTACTCATAATGTAAAGCCTCCGCAATTACGGTTTTTGAAGCACGCCACGCGGGATAAATTGTTGCAAAAAAACTCATTAATAATGCCATAACACACACCTTCAATAAGTCACTTAGCATAATTTGAGAAGGCAAATAATCAACAAAATAAATACTGGATGAGAGCGCTTTAAAGTGAAACCAACTTTGTAAATGATTCACAATGCTCGTCGCATTTTTTGCCAACACTATTCCACTAATTAAACCAAAAAATGTTCCTACAATACCAACCATCATTCCCTGTACGATAAAAGTCCATAATATCGTTGTTGGAGTGGCTCCTAGGGTTCTTAAAATAGCAATTTCTGCTTGTTTGTCATTTACGACCATGACCAAAGAAGATACTAAATTAAACGCTGCTACAGCAATGATCAATAATAAAATCATAAACATCATTGTCTTTTCCATCTTAACTGCTTCGAAAAAAGCCCCATATTGCTGTGTCCAATTACCGACCTGATATCCCTCCCCTAATAGGTTGGATATATGGTAAGATAATTCTGGAGCCTTATAGACGTCATTAATTTTCATCTTGATACCAGTAACATCATTATCTAATTGAAATAATTTTTGTGCATCGTCAATGTTCATAAAAGCCAGTTTGGTATCAAAATTAAATCCCGTTCCTGCAGAAAAAATCCCCACAACGGTAAATCGTTTAAAGCGAGGAACCATTCCGGCAGGTGTTACTGTTGCTTGAGGGATCATGACAGTTACTTTATCCCCAATCATTACTCCTAAAGTATCTGCTAATCCTTTTCCTAAAATCATACCAAAATGATTTAAATTCTCGATGCTTCCAGCAATTAATTTATCTTTCAAATGAGTAATTTTTTCTTCTTTATCAGGCATTATACCCGTTAATATAATAGGTAAGACTTGACCTTCGTGCACTAATAAACCTTGTCCGCCAATATAAGGTGCAACTGCCTTAACTTCAGGAATAGATTGAATTTTTTTAGCAATTTCTGGCCAATCACTCAGTCGTTCATTAAAACCACTGACGGTGATCTCAGGGGCCATGCCAAAAAAACGATTATGTATTTGCTGGTCAAATCCATTCATTACAGATAAAACAGTGATAAGAACCATTACCCCTAAGCCAATACCCAGCATGGAACTTAAAGAAATGAATGAAACAAAATGATTTTTTTTTCTGGAACGCGTGTAACGCAACCCCATAAACAGAGCTATTGGTTTATACATGGTCGCTTAAATTTAGTTAAAATCTTATTGTAGAGAAAAACTTAGGTAAGAGCAATTTAGACAACCTTGATAATTCATATTATAAAATTATAAAGTAACTTAAATAAACAATGCTCGATGTCAGAAAGTAGTATTATTTTAACAGCATAAAAAACTAGATGACTACAGAATAATTTTTTTGCAAAAATTTATTTACAGCACCCCCTAATTGTGAGTAATCAGAGCATTAAGACCCTACTTAATAAACAAACCTTAATCTAGGAAACTTTACTCGCATTTTCAGGACCCTTCTTTTCACTTCTAAATACAGATCTCAAGCTAACGAATAAACACGGTTTGGGGGCAGTTAGCAATACGCTTTCTTTCTTAATTATTTTTCTATCTTAACCTCTACGCTATATAACGAAAAGAGGTTACAGAAAAATAAGCTCTTTAAGAAACATAGCTGATACTAAACATAAGTCCATTAGTATATAAATGATTAAGTGTTAATCCTCTACCCTCCGTTTGTGCTGGTGCTCTACCTAAGTTACTGTTTCCCCAATCCGAAAATTCATAACCCACACCAACCTGACAATTTTCAGTAATATTACGTTGCACGCCTGCACCAACCGTATAGATAAAAGAAGTAACGGTATGGTTTCTAAAAGGAGGTGTTGGAACCGCTTCATAAATCAGTGGGACACTATTAAAGCTATTGGAGTCATTAAAGCCTACACCGATACTACCACTTAGCCATGGAGTAACATAGTAACCTCTATCTGCTAATAATTTTCCTTTCAATGCAACGTGCGTATGGCGCACTTGATAATTGTAGCTATAATTATTAAACAGTGGATCACCATCATCCCAAATCTCTCCAGAAAGCCCAGCTTGACTGGTAGTAGCAACGGCTATCCCTAACTGACCCTGAAGACTATAAGGGAGCCACGAGGAAGTTTGTACTCCTAAAAATAATTCTCCATCAACTAAGGTTTGATTTGACTGATTTGATTGGTTTATATAAGTCTTTTCAATGCTAGGCACTAAGTTAATAGTTTGGTTTCTACCAAGACTGGTCGGCCAAACTGGTCCAGCGCTTAATGTTGCTACAAAAGACATTGGTGGAGCTACCTCACCCATACTTCCAGCAACTACTGCTTGGGTACCAATAAACATTAATGTTATAGCAGCTAGTGAATGACCTGTTGCATTCTTAATTTTCATCTGATATTTCATCCTTAACATTACTCAGAATAACCATCATAGCACTCCCAAGCGAAAATTTAAATATTTTATATTTAATTTTGGTTTCCCTTTACTCCGCCTAAAGTAATTTAAAATCTCCACTCCTGTCGTACCCGTTGACACTAATTCAAAACAGCTTCTCAACGGCCATCCAATTTGAATAATAAACAATACTGAAGACTTTTCTTACTTAATTACCTGCTGTTTGGACTATTACACAGCTACCATAAACGAAGAATGCGAATAGATACGCAAGAATATAAATTTTGAGCTACAATGTAGCTCAAGAGACAGGAGAATTTGATGACTACTAATGCAGTGGTAAGAGCAAGAATTGATGAGCATATTAAAGAAGAGGCTTCAGCCGTGCTTGCATCTATGGGATTAACCATATCTGATGCATTCCGTATGTTGCTAACGCGCATAGCTAAAGAGCATGCCTTGCCTTTTGAACCCCTTATTCCAAACCAAAAAACTATCAATGCGATGAAGGAAGCACGACGCTGCCCAGATCATCTTCATCGTCCTGACATATCGGGGCATTGTAGTATACGAATTATTGAATAAAATAATAGCTGTTAATACTTATGGGTAATGATGTGCTGAAATCGGAATGAGCCATTCTAGTTTTTTTGTAACTCATTGATTTGATTGGTGCCAAGGGCAGGAATCAAACTTTAATATAACTTATTGATTTACAATAACATAAATAACAGGGACTCGAATCTTACCCAAATTCTTACCCAACCTGAACATGATAACCGATTTGAATAGTTGCGAAAAGATGCGAATCAATAAATAATCTTTTATTTGCAGTTTATATCAAAACGGATATACTTTATATGAAGCTATTATATTTTTTAGGCGACTCGGCCAAAAGATTGCGCGATTTTAACAAAGACGCCAGGCAAGATGCGGGTTACCAGTTAGACAAAGTACAGCGCGGAGAGCAACCAGACGACTTCAAGCCAATGCCATCAATTGGCAAAGGTGTTGAGGAAATTCGCATCTGGGATGAGTCAGGTACTTATCGCGTTATTTACACAGCCCGTTTAAACAATGCGGTCTATGTGCTTCACGCGTTTCAGAAAAAAACGCAAGCAACTTTAAAACGTGATGTTGAATTGGCTAAAGTACGTTTTGCCGAGCTAATGAGGAGTTTATAATGAACATCAGCGAACCCTATGCAAGTATCTGGGATGCAATTGCCGACACTCCAGGTGAAGCAGCTAATATGCAAACTAAATGCGAGCTAATGCGTAAAATAGTAGAAATTATTCAATCTAAAGGATGGACTCAGTCTGAGGCTGCAACTCGTTGTGCTGTTACTCAGCCTCGCATGAATGATTTGTTACGTGGACGTATCTCTCGTTTTTCTTTGGATGCACTTGTTAATATTGCAGCAGCTATCGGCCAACGGGTCCATATAGAATTAGAAGCTGCTTAATTATTAATCTCTAAACACTATAAAAAGTAACCCACCGGTTTGAGGATGCTCACTAAGCATAGCCTTGGTGGGTTTTCTTATCATACATCATCGTTTATTTAGCTAATGATTTTCGAATTCGCTCTGCTAGTTCTTGTATTTTAAGCCAAGAACCAATGCCAGGTATAGTTTAGCAAAGAGTAAGCTACCGAACAATGCACTGCCGTTTGCCTATATTTAAGAGAATTTGTCAGAGAATAAAATTCTTTTTGCATATTTTCAAGGCTTTGGGGGTAAATTTGCAGGGCAAACGCATGAAAAATTTTCTTGACGACCTTATATCATCTATCTCTGAAAATAATTTAGGACTCCATGCATGATAAGTGCTCTTTCAATTGAAAATCAGCATAATATCTCTTATTTGATACTTCTTTTAAAGTATTATTTTTCATACGTAGACCCTGACTACACTTTATGACTGATATTTAAATGGGATACAATAGAAAATTAGGCGTGGGTCAGATTGCTATATGTATATTTTTAAAGTAATACCTAAATTTCATTACCTGTTGCTGGCAAAATCAGTATGACCCTCTACTTAATCAATTATCGGATTTTGAGTATGGGCTGGATTAGCAATATAACCAAATTATACCTTGGTAGCAATTAATGCCTGTCTGGATGGGTATGTTTGCCGTTTTTGTGAATTCATTTGGCACAATGGCAATGTTGTTCCTCTCTCTTTATTTCGTTTCAGAGTTGGGATTTAGTGTTACTGAAGCTAGTGAGCTAATCAGTTTATATAACGTTGGAGCGGTATTCGGTGCTTATCTTAGTGGTCGGTTATGTGAAAAATATTCGTCAAAAACCGTTTCCATTTGCTCGTTAATATTGAATTCGATTGCTTTGATATCAATACTGCTATACAAAGATTTTTATTCCTTATTATGTGTGACAAGTGTTATGGGTGCTGCGAACTCATCATTTGTTCCAGCTAACCGCATTTGGTTAATGAAGCAATGTGAAGAAGATCAGAGAGCTAGAGTGAACAGTCTGCGTTTTATGATGGCTAATCTAGGAATGGGTATCGCTGTTGTTATCGGAGGTATTTTAGCCAAATCGAGCTATCAAATTTTATTCATGTTCAATGGTACAGCATTCCTGATCTCCGCGATTATATTGTCACTATTGAAAACAAGTAATGGGGTACTAAATGAGATGACGAATAACAGCTCAGCACTGAGAGCGGAGAAGCAGCAATTGTTGACTATACCCCCCTTTTTCGAAAACAAAGGGTTTTTCTTAATTTACCTGCTACTGTTATTAGCAACATTAACATTTTCTCAGTTATGGGTGAATTACCCTATATACATGCGCAATGAATATCAACTCGATGAACAGGCATTCAGCAATCTCTTTTTGATTAACACTGTACTGATTGTTCTATTTCAGGTTGTTATTGTTGATCTAGCCAGTAGATATAGTCTTTTCCTTAGCGCCGCTGTTGGAGCATTTCTTGTTGGTTTTGGCATGTACCTACTTATTTTGGGTAGCTCATATTTTCTGACAATAATTTCCTGTTTCATCTGGACAGTTGGGGAGATATTAACGTTCCCAATTCTACAGACCCTGTTGTACAACAGAGCTAAAGACGATAATAAAGCCACTCATATGGGACTTTATCAAACTGTCTATGCTTGGCTCTACCCCAAATATAGGGGCACTTTAATCAGATTATAGTAATCTAACTCATTGATTCCGCAATCAAAAGATGATTAAAGTGCCGAAGAAAGATTGTATCCTAAATTTACCTGGCTATTCAATAGTCAAGGTGACAGGAAACAATCCTGTTTACATTCAAGTAACTTATAATCGTGTGGTCCGCTGTATCTATTGCAA
>NZ_JBAQZB010000148.1:0-4945 GCF_049790535.1 Legionella sp. | reverse complement strand
AAGCATTAGAGCTCGTGTTATAATATAGCATCTAGTTTCAAGCAGAAAACGTATTTTATGGAAATATTTAGAGAAGATAATTTATGACATTAATGATTAGGATCGGCTATGCGTATTAATAACTATGGTGAAAAAGCGAATACCTATGCACAACATAATAAAGATGAAGGCACGATATCATTAGCGTATGGAGAGTTTGGAGCGATATTTGATAGGTATGTTACAAGTGGAGATAATCGAGCATTGGATTTTGGATCTGGTGTAGGACGCTCGCGTAAATATTTAGAAAGCATTGGTTTTAACTCAGATGGTGTTGATATTGACGAAGCTATGGTTACAAAAGCTAAGGAATTAGATAGGGAAAATGAAAGCAGATATCAACTCATTACGGATGCTGTTATTCCGCAACGACCATCTAAATATGACTTGGCTTTTTCGTCTTTAGTGGTTTTGGAAATGAGTACAAAAGAAGAAATTGCTCAGTATTTTGCTGAAGCATATAGAGTGATGAAATTTGATGGGACCTTTGTTGTGTTCACGGTCAATGATGATTTTTATAAACATCAATGGACTTCTGTAGATACAAATTATCCTGGCAATATGGAAGCAAAAAGTGGGGATCGAGTTAGGGTAAAAATCAAAGAAATTAATTTAGAGTTGGATGATTTTTATTGGACGAAAGCAGATTATAGAGAGATAGCAATTGCAGCTGGTTTTACCATAATAGAGGAAGTGGAACCTCGTTCAGCTGAGGATGAACGCTCACAGTGGGTTTCTGAGTGTGATCATTCTCCTTATGTTATTTTCGTAATGAAAAAGACAATGTCACTTGAGCCTACACATGAATTATCTTCTCGATTGGGACTAAACATTGCTGTACCAGGACGAGGTTGCTTCGTTGAAACATTTCGCGCACCTGAAATAATTGCTCAAGCAGATCTTCCTCCTGGCTATTCGGGGAATAGAAATGCAAAAGCAGGGATTAGGCTCTTAATGGCACCAGGCGAATTTTGGCCGTTTCATCAACTGAAATCGACAGAGGTTTTTAAGCATATCAAAGGGAATGATCTTTTAATCCATTGTATAGATGCACATGGAGAATATCGTCAAGTTTATCTAGGTGAAGAGCATGATGATGCTGTAAAAGAGTTTACAATTCCTGCGAATTGTTGGTATGCAGAAGAGGTTTTTGGTAGTGGCGGGTACACCTTGATTGAGGCAATTACCTCTCCTGGATTTCATCCAGATGATTTGGTCGAGGCGAGAAAAGAAGAGTTATTGGCACTGATACAAGAAGATGATGTGGAAGCAATAGAAGCTATTAATCGATTTTATTCTGCAGCTACCGCATCTCCGTTAGCTGGTTCTAGACGATACCAATTTCATAGCGCCGCAGCTGGAGATGAAAAAAAAAGCGTAGCAAGTGATGCCAGCTTAAGGTTTGCATAATTATTTAGATTTGGCTTGCCAGTGTTTGTTAATCCAGGCTTTTGGTTGAACAGGACTCAAATTCTCGTATTTGGTTAATATTGGAACGATAATACTTGAAATCCAAGATCCGAATAGCTCAAAAATTACTTTTAATATTAATTGATGACAAGTGAATATGAGCCAGTAGCTTAATGAAAATTTTGCAAAGAAAGCTATAAAATTAAAGACGAATGTATCAACAGTAACGCCAATAATTGTGGATGCAATCGATCTTCTTAGAAAGAATTTTCCATTAAAGATGGACTTTGAAATGGATAGTATTTTTGAATTAATTTTTTCTCCAAGATAATATGCAAGGAATGTACCTAAAATTATTCTTGGAGAAGACGAAAAAATAATTTCCCATGCTTGCTGGTTTTCCCAGCCAGGTGCTGGTTCAAGCATGGTGACAATATTAAGGCTGATAAAATAGATTACAAGAATGATTAAGCCCATCTTGATGGCTCTATTAGCTGCTTTTTCGCCATAAACTTCGGTTATAATATCGCATATAGAAAAAGTAAAAGGGAAACAAATCATACCACTTGGTGTTAGCATTGAAAAAAATCTAGTGATTTTAAGCGCATATATATTGCCTAGAATAATAATGGAGCAAAATACAGCTAACAAATAGGGGTATGCGCTTTTTGTAATATTTTCTTGTGTAATATACTCTTGTTCCACATCAAATCTCAAATGTTGGGTTGCGTTTTTTCTGGATCTCTAATTGACAGAGTTGATATCCCATACGAAGTAAATCCGGCGAATAAATATTTTCTAACAAAGATTTGTCCCGTATTAAATCAAGAAAGGGGACATCAAAAATACCACTGCTTTCAGATATTAATAACCTGGTTTTTATTTCATTATTATGCATATAGAGCTCAATAAAAGTGTACCAATAGTCATTGGCATTAATTCTATTTTCAATTTTTCTTTTGAATTTGTTGGAGATAAATTGAAATAAGTTTATTTGAGATTGTACTCTATTTCCTAAATTAAGGGGTCTGTTCATTTCTTCAATTTTAGAGTAATAACCTATGCGTATAAGTGACATCGGTTCACATAATTTTATAAAATCATAATCTGAAATAACATTAGATAAACAGGTTGTGTATGAGGCTCTTGAGTTAATGATTTGAATTTTTAAAGTAACTTTATTATTTTTTATCTTTTTATCGACAACCCGAACATTAGGGGTTTTCTGAATATCAATAGCGCTTATTTTTAATAGATACCCTTTGATGCCATTTATTATTTTACTAGGAGAGCAATAAATATCATAAAGTCTAGATACAGCCTTACTATACATCCTAAAATACTCCATTAAATAATAATTCTTCCTTCTATTACTACTCCAATTAATCTAATTTGTTGATCAAAATTAATTATAAAATAAGAAGAATTGGCCGGAATGAGATATTTTTCACCTTTGAGATCGACGTATTTTCGGATCAAAACTGAGTTTTCTGTAAGATTTGTTGCGATAATAACGTCGTCATTGTGAACGGACATTGTTTTTTTTGCAATTAAGTAAGTTTTATTTGGGAACATGGGAGCCATTTCATCGGTATTAATTTGTGTGATGAAGCAAGATTGATCGATAGATTTATGGCTAAAAGAAGTAACTTCATAAAATTTTGTTGAGCTATATTCATTGTTAATCCATGGCGTTAATTCTTCCATAGGAATAAATGGTACTTTAATAGAGTCAAATGATTTTTTTACCTGTAAAGGAAAGCCACTGGGCAACTCAGCAACACCCATGAGCTGTTCTATGCTGATGTTAAAATATTGGGCTATTGGTAGTAAGGTGCCTGCCCGTGGATCAGGAGTGCTACCAGATAGCACTCTATGAATAGTGGCCTTGGGAACATTAATTGCGTTTGCAAGCGCCGCTTCACTTATATCACCCATCAACGCACTTAAAATTTCACTTACTTTGATATTTGTCATTTATCCCAAGCTTAATTCAAATTCGAGTCAATAAAATGTTGACATCGATTCGAAAACGAGTCAATATTGGTTTAAGTCGACTCATTTTCGAGTCGATCGGCTCATATATCGAATAATAACATATAAACCGAAGCTTTATATATTTATCGGTTCATATTTGAAGTAACCTTTTTCCATGGAGTTGAAATTGGAATCAAATAACGATTACAAAAAAGTCTTTGTCACAATACAGATCTCCGAGGAGTCAAATAGATTTCTTTCAGAATCCGCAAAAAGATCAAATCGAAAGAAAGTACAGGAAGCCAAAATACGTCTAGAAGATCACCTAAATAGATACTGATCTTGCTACCGATCAATATCCGAATTAAATGCCGCTGTCCCTCAGTTTAATAATGAAAATAAAAAGCAGTTGGAGAAGAAAGATGACTGATTCATGTGGGAATGCCGATTTTGAGAGCATTAAAAAATCATCAATTTATCCGGTTAATAACAATGAAAATAGTGAAGCAAATAAGAGTTATACACCCAAAAGGGTCTTAACGTTAACCATGGATGAGCTGGTGGTGGCTGGACTTGGTTTTATGTTGCTTATCATCTCCAACCAAAAAATTTTGGTATCGATGTTTGGGTTGGGTTTGTTAAGTGGGTTGCGGTATTTGAAGAAAGGAGAAGGTCCAAAAGCGCTTTTAGTGTTGGCTTATTGGTATTTACCCAGTTTTATCACCCAATTTTTTCTCCCCAAATTACCTTTATCACACCACCGTGTGTTCGTGATGATTTGAAAAAAGAAAACTAAAGCGAGAATATGCGATGACGCACAATCAACCCAGTAGTCTTCATCTCTTAATTATTGAGGATAACCTCATGTGTCAGCACATTTATCGTGCTGCCCTAGGTGGACTTAATTATCAATTAGAGCTGGTGGACACCGCAGTCCAAGCATTAGACTCCTTATCGCAGCAAGCCTATAGTTGCATTATATTAGATTTAGGCTTGCCTGATAAAGAGGGATGGGAATTAATACCTATAATGCGCGCAAACCCATTGAATCGATTAACGCCTATTCTTGTGATTACAGCCCATGCTGATGAATCTCTGCAGCAACAATGTATTGCGTTAGGGGCTAATGAGGTGTGTATTAAACCTGTACCACCTGATGAAATATGCCAGCTCCTTAAAAAACATCTGGATAAATAAGACCAATTACGGCTCTGTCTCGAAAAATTGTTTAGACGTAGGGTGGAGAAATTCTGGATGGAACTATGCTGCAAGCCCATAAAACTGTTCGAAGATGGACTGTTTTCCTACCTGCAGATGCTGCCCTTTTCGTAGCATGTGGTGCAGTTCAATGCCAGTCAGTGTAGCCTTGGCTGAGTGAACTTCTTTAAATCCCGATAGCTCAGGGAATAGGCCAGATAACATCTGACCAACAGCAGGATCATATCCTGTTTGAAATGCTTCCATTTGAAACTGAGCATCGTCGAACTCCAAAAAATTTGGAAATTTTACCAGTGCCTGA
>NZ_JBAQZB010000147.1:0-3835 GCF_049790535.1 Legionella sp. | reverse complement strand
TGATGTTTTATTACTACCCCCTGCTTTGGAAGCTTTAAAAAATCAAAAATCGTTCACTTATCTTGAAGGTAAACGGGTATTTTATAATCCTCGTACCAACATCCCATGGGAAACCGATGGCCAGATTCGTAAAACCTGTTGGGCGCATATTTTAAGAAAGGCTGGTATTCGGTATCGTAATCCGTATCAAACTCGTCACACGTATGCATCAATGATGCTGTCAGCTGGGGAGAACTCTTTGTGGGTGGCAACCCAAATGGGGCATAAAGATACCGAGATGATTATTAAACATTATGGACGGTGGATACCGGATAAATCGACTGTTGCAGGTTACCAACCAATCAACGACTGGTCGCAAACACTCAAAGCTAAAATACATCTATAGTATTTGTTTTTATCTCCGATAAGTACTAATATATACATATTATTGGAGATAAAAACAAATGTCGATCGATGAGTTTTTTTACAAACACCCAGTGTTTCGATATGAGGAGTTTGCACTTTTTAAAGCAACACAAGGTGTCACTAAGTCAATATCGGTGAATACGGCTTTAATGTATTATGTCAAATCTGGTCGAATTAAGTCTATTCGCCGAAAACTCTACGTTGTGGTACCACCTGAGCAATCTCCTGATGATGTGATGGTTGATCCTTACCTTGTCGCCGGCAAAGCAACAGATGATGCCATTATTAGCTATCATTCTGCTCTGGAATTGATGGGTGTAGCTTATTCCAGTTTTGGGCAGTTAACTTATGTAACAAAACAAAAAAGCAAGCCTTTTGAGTTTGGTGGTCATTGGTATCAGTCTGTTACTGTGGCCTTGCAAAAAAAACAAACGCTCAATGTCTATATTGAAGCAATCAATCGACAAGGCGTTGAAATCAAAATGACAAATGCTGCCCGGACTTTTGTTGATGTACTTGACCGCACCGAATTTTGCGGAGGTTGGGAAGAAGTATATCGATCAATCAGCAATCTTGTTGTATTAAATGTCGATGAGGCTATTGATTATTGTTTGATGTTAGATAATGCGCGATTGAACGCTAAAGTAGGCTATTTTTTGAGTCAACGTAAGGATGCGTTTGCCGTAACTGAAAAACAATTAGCACCTCTTATGGCAGCGAAACCCAAAGCTGCTCAATATATCTCCGGATCGGCTGGCGAACAATTTCAATTGATTAAATCTTGGAATATCTACTTGCCTTTATCTGTAATCAATCAATCATGGGAAGAACCTGATGCTGAATTCTAAAGAACAACTTATGAACCATGCGCGAACCAGTGGCTATAAGCCTGAAATTCTTGAGAAAGTTTACCGCTTGCTCGATGTGTTTCAACAAATTATGTCTGTACCTTTTTTACAGGAACGTTTGGTTTTAAAAGGAGGAACAGCGCTTAATCTTTTCTGTTTTGAACAATTACCAAGACTTTCTGTTGATATTGATCTCAATTACATTGGTGCACTTGACCGAGAAACGATGCTTGAAGAAAAACCAATGATCATGGATGCAATTCAGCAGATTATGTCGCAAAATCAGTTTGAACGACATCGTGCGCCGATGATGCATGCTGGCGGGAAAATGGTGTGGTTTTATCCAAGCCTGTTGGGGCAGCGTGGCTCGCTGGAAGTGGATATCAATTTTATGTACCGGCAACCACTATTTCCTGTAATTTTGAAGTCACCGAATATTCAAGACTACAAGCATTTGCAAGGCCCTGTTCTGGATATTCATGAACTGGCGGCTGGAAAGTTATCCGCGCTATTTGACCGAAATGCCAGTCGTGACTGGTTTGATGCACATCATCTATTGACTCAAATGCCACTAGACAAACAAAAATTGAAACTAGCTTTTGTGACTTATTTAGCGATGACTAAAATTGACTTTTCACATATGGTGCCCGAGCAGATAGATTTTGATCTAACCGATTTGCGTAACCGGCTGATTCCTGTCATGCACCAGATGTCTGTTTCAAGAAACACTCGTGAATTAAAGGAATGGGCTGTTACAAGAATTGGAGAGCTTCGGGAACGATTAGCTGACTTATTGCCTCTTGATTCAAATCAAATGCTGTTTATTAGCAAAATCCGAAATGAAGGTATAGTGTCGCCTGAATTAATAACCAATGACAGCGAATTAGCCAAAAAAATGATATCCCACCCAGTTATAAACTGGGTTATTAAGCAACGTTAAATATTGATTGAAAATGAATGGGCAATTGCAAAACACCAAGTTCGATTCCCCTCTCAGGAATCGAACTGCTCAGAAACATCATTGTTCATGAAAATGTACCCAATATGTGCCCAAACATTTATATAGTAAAAATTTAATGAGTACTATCAATGGATTACAAATAATTCTCGCGGGTTCGATTCCCGCCGCCTCCAC
Source organism: Legionella sp. (assembly GCF_049790535.1). Lineage (GTDB taxonomy): Bacteria > Pseudomonadota > Gammaproteobacteria > Legionellales > Legionellaceae > Legionella. The sequence goes on along the minus strand of NZ_JBAQZB010000147.1, from coordinate 1,447 downwards.
CACTTAAGTTATTGATTTACAAGGGTGAAATTAGAACCCTTTCAAATTGCGGCACCATAAAGGCACCATTTACCCTAAATGACTACTCCAATCATGAATAGGACGATACCCTGATTGAGTTGAGCTATCCGGTATTCAACGACCATAAGTCTTAATTACCATTTCAACATCAACATGGCCTAATTGCTTGGAAACCCACATGATGTTTTCTCCCTGTGACAGCATCATTGATGCATAGGTATGGCGAGTTTGGTATGTATTTCTATAGCGAATTCCTGCTCTTTTTAAAATATGCATCCACTGGGTACGACGAATTTGCTGCGATGTTTCCCATGGTTTATTGGTCTGAGGATTATAAAATACCCTCCCTTTTTGCAACAAGATGTACTCCTTCTGCTGTTCCAATACCTCCAACGCTGGAGGTAATAAAAGAACATCCCGCACTCCTGCTTCCGTTTTGGGACCTTTTGATTCTTTAGCAACGATGGTTTCTTCAACATGGATTAATTGGTTTTGCTAATCCACATCTTCCCATTGCAGACCGATGAGCTCAGACACTCTTAATCCTGTAAAAAATGCAAACTGAAACAATAGCCGCACCTGTCCTTCTGAAGCATTCAATTAAATACCATCACATGCTATTTTGTTCCAGTATCGTATTTTTTATTGCTTCAAAAACGATGGCAGCAAAATTTATAACTATTGGTTTCTTGACGATCAATGTAGGTGGCATTGTCTTTTCATTAGCATACCTCACAGCAAATATGATGATTGATGTATATGGGATTGAACGTACTAAGCAGATGGTATTATTCGTTATTTTTTGCAATTTACTGTTTGTTTTTGATGTTTGGATAACCAATTTGTTGGCTATCAGTGATAATGATCCATTTAAATTAATTTTACATAATCAGGCACGAATGTTTATTGCATCTGCAACAGCATTTTTTCTCGGTATGACCATCAATTCCACGGTCATTTCGCTTATTAAATCAAAACAGCGCAAACGTGGCATTTCTTTGAAAAAGGAGTTTATCACTACCGTTTGGACAAGAATTGCAACTTCTTCAGCGTTTGGAATCATCATCGATGTTAGTCTTTTCTCGCTAGAGGCATTCTATGGCATTGTGCCGACTGAAAAATTGGCAAGTGTGATCGTGTTTGAAGATGCATATAAAATATCTTATGAGGTTATTCTTGCACCTGTTTCAATCTTATTGATCTATTTTCTCAAGGTTAAAGAAAAGGTTGATATTTATGATGAATTATCAAATTTAAACCCATTTAAAATTGATACTAATTATAAAGTCAGTGCAAATAAATTTGCTGAAAATTATATCAAGTCATAGGAACGAAACAATGGATAAATACATTCATGATTTTATGTCGGCTACCATTGAGGTGGCTGCGTCTAATCCGATTGCTCCTTATGGTGCAATTATTGTGT
>NZ_JBAQZB010000146.1:0-12649 GCF_049790535.1 Legionella sp. | reverse complement strand
ATTTCTAGGTATTAAGCTAGACTATTTAAGAGCAATAACATTTGATAAACAGCAGCATAAAGCAGTAAAAACCGATTGGCGGCTTCCAGTAACAAATACTGCCAATTAAAGAATTAACAAAGGTATTGGCAACACGAATTTCTTTTTAAAGCGTTTGGTAATGGATAAACTATAAAAAGTATCACTTTTCATTTTCGATGCACTCTGTACATTTACTTATGAGGAGCTCTTTAACTGATTAGTGTGATAAGGAGAATATTGTGGATGCTTTGGCTGCCTGTAGCAAAGTGAATCAGCAAATCCAGGAAACGCTGGTAAAAAATCATGCTTTGTTAGTGAAACGTATCGCGCATCATTTATTAGGGCGTTTACCACAAAGTGTGCAACTTGAAGATTTGATTCAAGCAGGGATGCTTGGTTTATTGGAAGCGACCAGACACTATAATTCTTCCAAAGGAGCTTCCTTTGAAACTTATGCTGGGATTCGTATCAAAGGGTATATGCTCGATGAAGTAAGAAGGAATGATTGGGTTCCACGCTCTGTGTATCGCAACTCCAGAATGATTTCTGAGGCGGTAAAATATGTGGAACATAAGCTTGGTCGTGCAGCGAAAGATTGTGAAATTGCTGCTGAGTTGGCTATCTCATTAAATGAATATCATAAAATGCTACAGGATTCAGCCAGTGGTCATTTATATGGTTTTGAAGATTTAGGTGTTACAGATGATGCTTTGCAGGGAGAAGAGGGGCAAATCTCCACTGAGCCTCATGTAAACTTATTACAGGGTGATTTAAAAAACCGTTTGGCAGAAGTTATTAAAGGGCTACCCCATAAAGAACAAATGGTTCTCTCTTTGTATTATGAGCATGATTTGAACTTGAAAGAAATTGGCGAGGTTCTCGAAGTAAGTGAGTCCCGTGTTTCACAAATTCTTAGTCAAGCAACACACCGTATAAAAGCACGGTTACCCGAATAAGTTTAAATTTAGCGAAGGTGTTTTTTTAGTAAAAACTGATTAATTCATTAATTTTCAATTAAATCTTCTTCTCTAATACTTACCAGTGTAATACAACACAATAATTGCATTAAAAAATATACATGTATAATTAAAAAGCATTTATGGACATCAATAATTTGTTAGTCGTTAAGTACATGTGTCCGATGATGCTAAATTGTTTTCCTAAAAACGAAGCGGGGGAGGCGATGATACAAGCTAATGGATTAGCCTATAGATTAGATGGTGCTGCATACAGGCGAGCAACATTTTAGACTTGAACCACTAAAAAATGCACTTCAAATTTATGTTGATAATTTTGAGGTTTAGAGTTGTTGTCCGGGAAAAACATTGGTGTACTGTAGTAGGCAAGGAGCAATCGCTTTTACCTGTCTACATACGCCAACATTATTGCGATCCGCAAGAAGCACTCAACAATTTACTCGTACATTAGCATTTATAAATTGGGCTAGTCAGGATGAAGATTTTAGACAGTTTTGGGATGGGCGTCCTATTGGTCTTAGGATTAATTTTGCGATTTTGGGCATACCCTGGGTCTGGGCAGAGCAGGAAGGTTGCGGATATGGAGACAGGTTTGGTAGGAAGGGTCGATGGTGATTTTTCAGCCATTACTGCGTTGGAAAAAATGAGAACAGAAACTGATCTTCCATTGCTTATGCAACGCCTAGAGAATCCACTTCATAAACTTGAGGATACTCCAGAATCTCAATTCATAATGCACTGATATTTTACAATAAGTTAACTATAGATAGTTAGACCGCTTTTGCGGTAAAATCCCAAATTGATTTTTTAAAGAGATACTCATGTTGGAAGTAAATCAAATTAATCTCAAGCTGGTAGATCTGGATAAGCGAATAGAAGCGCTTAGGGGGTATCTTTGACTTTGAGACCAAGAAGGAGCGGTTAGAGGAAGTAGTTCGTGAGCTGGAATCATCCACAGTTTGGAGCAATCCTGAAGTTGCTCAGGCTTTGGGTCGGGAACGAACGCAGCTTGAAAGTGTTGTTTTTACGCTCACTGAGGTGGGTCAATCCCTTACTGATTTAATTGAATTATTTAACTTGGCTCACGAAGAAAATGATGAACAAACCATTCATGAAATAAGCAACGAATTACAGGTTATTGAACAAATGGTTGCTGATTTGGAATTTAGACGGATGTTTTCTGGAACGATGGATGCGTGTAATGCCTATTTGGATATCCAATCAGGTTCTGGGGGCACCGAAGCTCAAGATTGGGCTGAAATGTTATTACGGATGTATTTACGTTGGGGGGAGCAGCATGGATTTGCTACTGAACTTATTGAATGCTCGTCAGGTGATGTTGCTGGTATTAAAAGTGCAACTATTTATTTTAAAGGCGAATATGCTTTTGGTTGGTTGCGTACTGAAACTGGAGTGCATCGTTTAGTTCGTAAATCACCTTTTGATTCAGGAAACAGACGTCATACTTCATTTGCAGCAGTATTTATTTCTCCTGAACTTGATGATGATATTGAAATCGAAATTAATCCAGCTGATTTACGTATAGATACTTATCGAGCTTCCGGAGCTGGTGGTCAGCACGTTAATCGAACTGACTCTGCGGTGCGAATAACACATGCTCCAAGTGGTATTGTCGTACAATGTCAAAATGACCGCAGTCAGCATCGCAATAAAGATCAGGCAATGAAACAATTGCGTGCTAAATTGTATGAATTAGAAATACAGAAAAAAAACGCTGAACAACAAGCATTGGAAGCTAGCAAATCAGACATCGGTTGGGGATCTCAAATTCGTTCTTACGTATTAGATCAATCTCGTATTAAAGATCTGCGCACAGGGGTGGAGACGAGTAATACTCAGGCTGTATTGGATGGTGCGTTGGATCAATTTATAGAAGCCAGTTTAAAAGCGGGAGTAGGAGCAGCATGATTGAAGAGCAAGTAGAACATTTCGATGAGAGTGAAGTCTATCACATCCGTAAACAAAAATTAGCGGAATTACGTACCATTGGTTTTAATTTTCCAAATGAATTTCGTCGCGAACATTTAGCAGCTGATTTACTCAAAGAATATGGTGAATTGGAAAAAGAAACCTTGTCACAACAACAAATTAAAGTAGCTGTTGCAGGGCGTATCGTATTAAGACGTATTATGGGTAAAGCCAGTTTTTTCCATATTCAGGATGTGTCTGGACGCATCCAAGTCTATATCAGAGAAAATGACCATCCTGATCTGTATGAACAATTTAAACAATGGGATCTGGGGGACATCGTTGGGGTTAAAGGGGAATTATTTAAAACCAATACTGGCGAATTAACTTTAAATGCTGAGCATGTTGAATTATTGACGAAATCATTAAGACCTTTACCTGATAAGTTCCATGGTCTAACCGATCAGGAAATTAAATACCGTAAACGTTATATCGATTTGATTGCTAATGATGACAGTCGAGCTACCTTCTTGATCCGATCACGTTTAATTCAGTCGTTCAGACAATTTATGGATAAAAATCTGTTTTTGGAAGTTGAAACTCCAATGATGCATCCTATTCCGGGGGGAGCGGTAGCGCGTCCCTTTATTACTCACCACAATAGCCTGGATATGACGATGTATTTGCGGATTGCGCCTGAGCTTTATTTAAAGCGTTTAGTTGTTGGCGGTTTTGAGCGAGTTTATGAAATTAATCGTAATTTTCGTAATGAAGGGATTTCCACGCGTCACAATCCTGAATTTACCATGGTAGAATTTTATCAAGCCTATGCGGACTATAATGATTTGATGTTGTTCACTGAGCAATTAATACAGTATTTATGTGATACAGTACTAGGAGCGCGTGAGGTCGAATATCAAGGACAATTAATTGATTTTAATAAATCGTTTATTCGCATGACTGTAAAAGAGGCTATTTTGTATTATCATCCAGACATCAGAGCACAGCAGTTAGACACTATTGCTGAATGTCGTACTCTAGTGCAAGAAAAAGGATTTACCTTTAAAGAAACAGATGGCTTAGGCAAGTTACAAATGATTTTGTTTGAGGAAACTGTGGAACATCAATTGTTCCAGCCTACATTTATTACGGCATACCCTACGGAAATTTCACCTTTAGCTCGACGTAATGATCGTGATCCAGAAGTAACGGATCGTTTTGAGTTTTTTATTGCTGGACGTGAAATTGCTAATGGGTTTTCTGAATTAAACGATGCAGAAGATCAGGCGGAGCGTTTCCGTAAGCAAGTTGCAGAAAAGGATGCAGGTGATCTTGAAGCAATGCATTATGATTATGATTATATTGAAGCTTTAGAATATGGATTACCCCCTACAGCAGGAGAGGGTATTGGGATCGATAGATTAGTTATGTTGTTTACTAATTCTCAATCTATTCGTGATGTCATTTTATTTCCGCATTTGCGGCAATAATTTGTGAAATGTTTAGGTGATTTTAAGCGTGTCCGTTATCTTAAAAACGCAGAGAGGGCTCTATTAATGTTGGCACGGAGCCGTTTCTGTAGATCTCTCCCTTACCGCATGCTTAGATTAATTGATAAGAGGTAATGTCTTAATTATAGGGGGATTAATGTTAATTGGTAAATTTCACAAAGCAGTTACCTATATTAGAGAAACCCAGGAAGTTGCATTATTTGCAACAATGGCTGATTCACGATTGTATTCTGTTTTTTCTGTGTCCCCTTTATTTTTTATTATGCTCCCGTTCATTGCCATTTTATTGACCATAAATGCCATAATAAATTCATATTATCTTTCCAAAGCCAATAATAAAAATTTGGAGCAATGGTCGGGTTTGATTGTCTCTGTAATTTGTGCTGTTTTAGCCAGTGTGTCACTTTATGGGGCCACAATTTCTACTTTTTTAGGGGTCAATTTTACATTAGGGCCTTGGTTTTTTTTTAGTAGTTTAATGACAGCAAGCATTCATCAACTAATGATGTTTACTATTAATGCTCGTAGTGCTTATGAATCGCTGCCGGGAAGTGCCCAACGTATGCATCATTTTCAGGCGGCATTAAATAATTTATTTATTTTAGGTTTGTTATTTTCAGCGATCGGTTCTGTCTTGTTTGTAATTTTGTTTCCTACTGTTGCTCCCCTGATTGGGATTAGTTGTGCTCTAAGCACAGTTGTTTTTACAGGTCTTAATATAATCTGGCGAATTGTTCCACATATCTGGAAATTAGCGATTAAAGAGTCTATTAATTTGGGCAAACCTGAGTTAGTGCACAATAATGTATCGTCTTCTGTTCTAATACATGAAGATCACAAGCAAAATCCAAACCATTCTCGTTTATTTACTCGTTTTGATTACAGTGTAAAAGTCAGAGAAATGGATGTAGAAAGTGCACAAAATTATTTGAATAAATTAATTATCAGTAAAAAGAGTCTCTTAGAAAGTAAGCAATCCACTCCAGATTTAAAAACACGAGATAAAATTGCCGTGTTAATAATGTTACAGAATACGCCACCTGGCTCTATTTTTTCTAAAAAAGGGTTATTAGAGACCCATCCCCTAGCATTTCAAAGTTTTTTTGCTGAAAAAGGAGATGTGGAACAAATAGTTGACGCTTTTTTTATTTTACAAGAAAAACGCTTTGATGCAGAGTTAGACAATTTAAAAACAGCAGAAAGGAGAGCCGAAAAAACATAGACTATAATATATCTTAGATATTTTAGAATCTGTTTATAATGAAACAAACACTTAGGAGTGTGTTATGCCTAAGATTTTTACTTATAGAGCAGTTACAGCGAATTGTGGCAATGACAGTATTGGCGAATTAGCAAGTAAACAGATTGCTGATCTTCTTATACAAGATGAATTATCTGACTTCATTATTATAAATTGTCAAGAAGTGGATTTTGAAAAAACAAGATTACAATTAGAACGTTTTCTTAACAAAAAAGATTATAATGTCCAATGTTTAGCTAAAATGGTTACTCATACGAAACTGTCAACCCAATTTCATTCTTCTACAGGAATTGCCAGCTACATTATTTATAAATCCGATTTGACAGTTAATGTCCACTCAGAAATAGCCGCCAGGCGTAGTAATAAACGCTCTAGTGGTAGTGCTTATAACAAAGGTGGCTTGGTTACTGATTTTACAGTAACCAGAAAAAAGGGGTCTCCTGAAGAAGAATGCCTGAGAATACAAGCAATTAGCGGTCATTTAGATTCAAAACACAGCACAAAACGCAATGAAGATTGGCTGAATATTCATAAAGCAAGTTCGAAAAGAAAGGTAAAATCCTGGGGAAATCTAGTTAGTGCGTGCCCTAATTTAAAAATTTCTGGTTATGATGCAAATCTTCGCGATAAATTGGAAGGGGATTATGCTATTAATTTATTGATGGATACGCCTGATGATCCAGAGGTTGAAGTACTTTATAGAGCTCCCTTAGCCGACCGAACTTATAGTTCTGAGATTACTTACAGTAAATTAGGTAGTGAATCAATAGAAGATCCCAAACGACCTGGTTATTCTGCACAAGGAATGCTTGACTATATGGGAATTTCTGATGGGAGTGAGCCTAAAAAAGAAAACATAATTACCGAGAGTGTAATTAAAGTGGATGTAGAAAATTCTAGCGCAAGAGATCATGCTGTGCTTATAAGTCCTATACAGAGCTATATATCGCCAAAATCTCAATTTGATGTGGTAAAAAGCCAAATGGCTTCGCGCTTACATTACGTTGCTCCAGAGTTAGGAAAAACAATTCGTGCTTTTGATGAGAATGATGAGAACAGTAAAAAACAATTAATAAAAATATATAATACTTATCTAAGCACTAATGGCTTATTAAATAAGGTAATATTGTTACAAATCAAGAAGTTAAGAATATTTAATCAATTAATGGACGGACCTTTTTTACAGAATGATGAAGTAAAAAAAGAACTTGTTGAAATTTTATTTAAAAATAAAAATTGGTGTGAAGGTTCGTCCAAAAACATAGTAGCAATACAAGATTTAACTTACACTTTAATTGAGTCGTTATCCTGTTGTAACGATGAAGCAGGAATTAAGGCGCGTCTTGGCTGGTACCATGAATTGGGTGAAAAGATAAATCAAGATCAATCTTTTAATCCAGCTGAAGAATTTAAAAAAAGAGTAATTGATGAATATAGGGTGGCGCGCAACAATTTTAATAATTCCTTGCACAATTATGAGCATGGAGATAATCCAGAACACAAGAACTTTAAAGAAGCAGGTTTTAAAATATTAAAGTATCTTGATTTAATCGCTGAGCCTAATCCTGCGCTTTTTATTCAATCTGATTTGGATGAAAAAAGTATTGAGAAACTCACTCAGATTGCCCAAGTATGTCAGAGCGCTTACAAGGAAATTCGTTCCCCAAAAGACAGTGTCGCTCCTATTATAGAAAAATTAAATCATTTTTCTCAAGAATCTGTAAGTAAAGTTTCAAGATTATGGATGGCATTAAGAGCTGCACTCAACGCATTTATTCAGTGCATCAGGGCAATAGTCGGCCTCCCACCAGTAGAACTGAATCAATCCACTAAAATGAAGCATTTAGCTGATTCTGTTGCAAGTTATAAGTCTGCATTACAAAAGCTGCATGTACAAAAGGAACCATGTACAGACCTTAAAGAAACACCAGAAGTTCAAAATGAAGAATATAAACATTCAAAAAAAAATCCTTGAAGGGAATATTAGTTGAACTGATAGGTCTTAATTTTTGCTAACGATGTTTTTTAAAGTGAAAAAATGTATGTTTTTCTTTTGCATCATTGGATAAGTTATTAATTGTATTTTCAAGAGCATAATTACATCCCTGAATAATTAGGGCCACCACCTCCTTCTGGGGCATGCCATATTATGTTTTGTTTTGGATCTTTAATGTCACAGGTTTTGCAATGGATGCAGTTTTGCGCATTAATTTGTAATTTGGGACCGTTTTCATCAGTCACAATCTCATATACTCCAGCAGGACAATAACGGCTTTCAGGCGAGGCATAGTTCTTGAGGTTAACATCGATTGCTAGTTGTGGTTTTTTCAATACAAGATGACAGGGTTGATTTTCTTCATGATAGGTATTTGATAAAAAAACTGATGAAAGTCTGTCAAAAGTGAGCACATTGTCTGGTTTGGGATAATTAATTTCTTTTGCTTTTTTTGCTAATTTCAAAGTACGGTGATCAGCGTGGTTAGATAGAGTCCATGGAGAATATCCGTGTGTCAAGTACGTTTCAAAAGCAGCATTAATTAATCCTGGGATTAAACCGTATTTAAAACCTGGTCTTATGTTACGTACTGAATAAAGTTCTTGTTCTAACCAGGATTGTTTTACTTTTTCTGTATAACTGGTCAATTCTTGTTGTGTAGTATGTATTTGTTGTAAGGTTTCAAAGCATGCCTCTGCTGCAAGCATTCCTGACTGCATGGCAGTATGAATGCCTTTGATTTTAGGAACATTCAGAAAGCCAGCTGCATCACCAATTAAGGCACCCCCAGGAAAAGTCAGCTTAGGTAATGATTGCCATCCACCCTCATTAAGCGCGCGTGCTCCATAGCTGATTCGCTCACCTCCTGTTAAAACAGAGCGAATTAAAGAATGTGTTTTAAAGCGTTGTAATTCTGCAAAAGGATTAAGCCAGGGATTTTTATAATCTAAACCGACGACAAAACCTACAGCAACCCGTTGATTGGATAAATGATAAATAAAAGAACCACCATAAGTTGCATGATCCATTGGCCAGCCAACGGTATGAACTACTTTACCGGGTGTATGTTTGTCTGCATCAATGTGCCAGATTTCTTTAATTCCTAAACCATAAGTTTGAGGATTAGCTTTATCTCTTAGATGATAACGTGCCATGAGTTTTTGACTTATTTGACCACGACAGCCTTCTGCAAGTAAGGTTTGTTTAGCCAACAAATGCATTCCTGGCTGATAATTATCAGTTTTTTCATTATTTTTATTTATCCCTACACTGCTGGTGGCAACACCAATCACTTGGTTTTGATCATTATGAAGTGCTTTTACTGCCGCGAATCCTGGATAAATTTCACAACCTAAGGCTTCAGCTTGTGCTGCAAGAAAAGTACACAATTCCCCCAGACTAATAATATAATTTCCTTTATTGTGCATGGGTTTTGGCGTAGGAAGTTTGTATGAATGTTTTTGCGTGAGAAAATAAAACTGATCTTCACTTACCGGAGTATCTAAAGGAGCATCTTGCCATGCATCAGGTAATAGCTCTTTAAGGCTTCTGGGCTCTAACACCGCTCCAGAAAGTATGTGGGCGCCAATTTGCGCCCCTTTTTCTAAAATACAGACAGAAAGTTCTTTTTTTGCATTTAAGGCCAATTGTTTTAGTTTAATTGCGGCAGATAATCCCGCCGGACCTGCTCCGACAATTAGTACATCAAATTCCATGATTTCATATTCCACACGTGCTCCTGGTCAAAAAATAGAAAAATCAGTTTTCCAGAGTCTATTGATAACTCCAAGCTACAGAAATGGTAAATTCCACAATTAATGGGCAAAAGTAACACCTAGCTCTCGTGGTATGTATATAGGCTTCAGAAATCACATTGAGTTATGAATGTCTAAGCTCTGGTTTAAAACCAAGATTATATTGAAAGTTCACTATAAAAACTAATGTTATGTTAGTAAATTTTATATAGCCATTTGATTTGAATCTTTTTTTAACATGTTATTTTTAATGAGTACAAGAAATTAATTATGAAGTTAGATGTAATCCAAATCGCAAACTAATTTAAGAAATTTCTTACAAGCTAATTAGCAAGACTTTATTTTTTTTTGGTTTTAAATTCGCTATTCTCTAATTGTTTGGCGCGGCTGGAAATATTGACAGAATGTCAAAGCTATAAGTAATAACGACATTTATATAAAATAATTGCAGCTGTCGCACAAACACGATTTCTAGATAACTGTCTCTATTGGGTGTTATTTATCGGTGAGACCCGCCAAAACTAAATCATTCCTGAGAATTTATATTAATGAAGATATTATTAAGTAGCTTGTTTTTAGGTTTTGCAATGATGGTTCATGCACATGATGAAGCTTTATTAAATGTGAGTGTTAACGATCCTAATTTTGTGATTGTTTTACCTGCAAACCCAAGCACAGGGTATCAATGGACAGTAGTGTACTATGATAAAAGTTTACTGGCTTTAATTGCGAGTAATTTTGAAAAGGAAAAAACTGATCGGATTGGTACGGGTGGACAAATGCATTTTACCTTTGCATTACGGAACGTTAACTATTTCCCTGAAAATACGGAAATACAATTTAAATATGCTCAATCGTGGGAGCCTAAAAGTGCCACAATGAAAACAATTAAAGTGAATTTTCTGAAGTAAGTACTATAAAACTTAAGTGTGTGCGGAACTACCCGCACAGTAGCTTTAGCGGGGAAAAGAAGTCAAATCTTTTTAAACGGTAAATATCGCGGTTCCCAAAACATATCGTTAATTAATTGTTCCAAGTTGGTGTCTTGATTTTTTTGAGCATATCCCGTCTCAATAGCACATCGAGCTACAGCTATGGCTATTTCTTTTGCTACGATTTGGGCATCATCTAAAGATGGCAATAAAGGTAAAAAGCTTTCTTTTTTGCTTGGTGCAAATGTACATAAAGCTTTAGCAGAGGCTAGAATCATCTCTTTAGTTAATTTCGTTGCGTTTACTGCAAGAATACCCAAACCTATACCTGGAAATACCAGTGCGTTATTGCATTGTGCAATTTGTACCATACGATTATGGTATTCAACCGGGGGAAAAGCTGTACCTGTGGCAATTAATGCTTTTCCTTGACTCCAGTTTAATATATCTGCTGGTTTTGCTTCACATTTTTCATCTGGATTTGATAGAGGAAAAATAATTGGGCGTTCACAGGTATGCGCCATCGTTTCAATGATGTCTTGCGAAAAGGCCCCAGGTTGTGCAGAGCAGCCAATAAGAATAGTAGGTTTAACATGCCTTACTGTATCGGTCAGCGAAGGATGTTGTTTTTTGTTGATGTCCCATTGAGCTATTTCTTTGTAATTTCGCGCATAAGGTTTTTGAGCTTCAGTGAGTTCTGAGTCATTGCTAAGTAATAACCCTTGCCGATCAATTAACCAAAAACGTCGATGTGCTTCCTCAGCACTTAATCCATCACGAATTAATGCATCAATAATTTGGTCACTGATGCCTGTGCCTGCAGAACCAGCTCCAAAAACAACAATGCGTTGATTGCAAAGTTCTGAACCGGTAACTTCACATGCTGCTAATAGTGCAGCCAAGGTAACTGCTCCTGTGCCTTGAATGTCGTCATTAAAGGTACATAATTCATCCTGAAACTGGTCCAGAATGCGGCGGGCGTTACCGCGACCAAGATCTTCCCAATGTAAGAATGCATTAGGAAATTGTTTATGAATCTCATGCACAAAAGAGGCAATAAACTCGTCATAACTAGCCCCACTGATCCTTGGATGTCGACAACCTAAGTACATTGGATCATCTAATAAAAGTTGGTTATTGGTTCCTGCATCAAGAAAGACAGGTAACGTTCGGGTGGGATCAATTCCACCACATAAACAATAAACCATTAGTTTTGCTACAGGAATATCCATACCTCCAATCCCTTGATCGCCAATCCCGAGTACTCCTTCACCATCAGTAACTACAATGACATCAATTTCCGGATTAGAGCGATTTTTAATTATTTCTTCAATCTGATTTTTATCCGAATGAGCAATATATAGTCCTCTAGGTTGTCTGTATTCATGACTAAAACGCTTTACAGCGGTGCCAACGATCGGTGTGTAAATTATTGATAGCATCTCCCCTAAATGACGATGTAATAATTTGTAAAATAGTACTTGATTTTTATCATGTAAATTATTTAAATAAATATTTTGTTGTAATCGTGTGGTATAGCTGGAATATTGTAAATAAGCTCGTTTCACCTGTTCATCCAGAGTTTCAACACGATGAGGCAGTTTTCCTAATAAACCGAATTCTTTTCTTTCTTCATTAGTAAATGCAGTACCTTTATTTAATTGAGGAATGGTGAGTAAGGGTTTCCCACAAAGAGAGGTTTCAATGTATTGTTCACCAGTATGTTTATCACGCTGTAATTTAAAATCTAGCATAGGATATTCTCGTTAAGATGGAATTAGAGGTTGTGTGATGATAATATCGACTTTTTGTAGTGTACATCAAGAGGGCAAGTATGAATAAGTGCTTTGTGGCAATATTGGTAATTTTCGGGTTAACTTCTTGCACAAATAAAGATGAAGCTTATTACAAATCTCATCCTAAAGAATTACAACAATCCTTAAAAAACTGCCAAGAGCAAAAGCTTCAAGGCTTGTCATGTGAACGACTTCAAATGATTGCGGGACGTATGAATAATTTAGCTTATCAATTACAGAATAGTCCTCAAGGTTTTGGTGCGAAAATTTTGTCTTTACAAGAGACTATAGCGCAACAACAGCAGCAATTAAAAAGAGAGAGTACTAATGTGTGGTTACAAGCGAACATTAATCAAAATAAACGTGACTTAACTGAGTACTTAGCGGTTGTTAAATGGTTGGAATCACCTGTGAGTTAATAATGAGAGTATTAATATGTAATGATGATGGTGTTCAAGCTCCTGGGATTAAT
>NZ_JBAQZB010000145.1:0-2383 GCF_049790535.1 Legionella sp. | reverse complement strand
GCAGCTCAACGAGCGGCACAACAGGCTGCAGCTCAACGAGCAGCGCAACAGGCTGCAGCTCAACGAGCAGCGCAACAGGCTGCAGCTCAACGAGCATCTATACGTCGTTATTAATGGAAGAACGTTAGATAATTTATTTGGAGCTAGATAACATACAGGCCTGTTGTAAAAGGGGTCTGTTTTTGATCACAAACAATCCACCGGCTCAAAGCCAATAAAAGATCAACCAATCTTTTGATATTGATAGTGATCGCAGCCATGTATGCTTGGATTCTGTAAAAATGTGATTATCGAGGGAAATTGTCGGTTTAATTACCAGGCAAAACAGACAATGTAGGAAAAAAAGCACATCATTTTTGTTGGTTTAAGGTTCTTAGTAGGAGCTTCATTTCATATAACTATTACTCTTCCTTTTTAATCCAGAAACAACCCGTCGCACATTGTTATCAGGTTGGAATCCTTGCCGCTCCAGCTGATCATGTGCATTATCCTGCAATAGCACTTGACCTCCTCCGGTGAGCTGAACCAGATCGCATTGGGACAGGTTTCGCAAGCTGTTGTGATCTTTGGCTGGCAAGCCTTGTCTAATGCTGAAAGCGTTGGGCTTTGTGCTGCTTCTTCTATTTCCAGTGGCTGTTCCAACAGCCTCATGGCCTCCTGGAGTTCTTCTTCGATGGCTTTGTCGGTTTGGTCTTGATAGTTCATGGTTTGTCTCCTGTTCAAAATTCAGTTTTTGACGTTGGTTTTCCAAATCCAGATCAGCAAACGTAATTGGAATTTGATATTGAATAACAATTTGTAAAATAATCTTTTTAAATAGTGGAGAGCCGTTCACATCAATACAGTCACCATAACGCTGCCTTGCCATTTCCAATGCTCTTTTAAGAGCAGGAATAGATCCGCCTTTAGAAATGATAATTTCTTTTCCATTATCTCTAATAACACCGTTATCTTTTTTATAAATCTCAGTGCCTTCTTTAGTAACCGAGTCGATTGGTCCAAAATTTAAAGAAGGAAAAACCGAGTCTGCGCCTGATAGGGTGTAATCATGATTATTTTTACGATTACGATAACGCATTGCCACTAAGGCATCCTGATCGCCACCTTGTGCTTGCTGTTTCAGCCAATCAGCCCAAGTTTTATTTTGGCGGGAATCCATTAACCGGCTACGTTCCTTTTCGTAATTTTTCCTTATGTTGACAATATCATTAAGCAGCGTTTTGTTTGTATGCTGATATAGGTACTTTTTCTGCACTTTAGAAAGGTTCATTAATTTCAAAGCTGCTCGTTTAATTCGACCTCGCTTTTTCGCCTTTTCAATAAGTTTGGCTCTAGCCTTGCGCAACTGTTTGAGTTTTTCTGAAATAAAGAGTTTGTTGTGTGATTTTTCGTACTGATATTTGGTATAGAGCGCGGAACCAAGTACTTTTTTATTTAATGGCTCATAACGATAAACATTTGATGCAGGTACATTGTATTCGGAGTAGTTTGCTACGAATAAACCTAGCCTGGATTCGAGATTTTTTTTAGAAAATGCTTTGGAAATTGAACTTGCTTTAACGGTAAGTCCTTGATCATTGCAAAACACAAATCCATTGGCTTTAACACGCATTATTAATCCATGTTCTGCCAAAATACCATGAATCTCCATCCAGCTATTGGTTGCATCAATTTTTTCTTTACAGTGGAGCTTCATCCAATTGATCAGACTCTCAATACCTGAATGGTGTTCCATATCGTCAGCAAGGTTTTCTGAACGATTTTTGCAGGTCTGATGATTAGTTATTTGAAGATCTAATTCAATTTCTAGCTTGGATGCAACCTCGGCAAAGGTCTTATATACCCTGTAAGGTTCAATCATATTAAAGGTTTTGGGATGAATTTTATTAATCGCAACATGAATATGGAGATTGTCTGTGTCATGATGAACCACTGAGATTCTTTGATGCTCTTTAAATCCTATGGAAGATGTCACACTTTCTTCTATTTCCCGTAAGACTTGATCTGAAGGGCTTTCACCTGGCGCGAATGATATGAGCATATGGTAGTTTTTATCACCCGTAGCTCTCTGGTTTTT
Source organism: Legionella sp. (assembly GCF_049790535.1). Lineage (GTDB taxonomy): Bacteria > Pseudomonadota > Gammaproteobacteria > Legionellales > Legionellaceae > Legionella. The sequence continues at coordinate 306 of NZ_JBAQZB010000145.1, read as the reverse complement.
AGCCTGTGTTGCCAACACCTCTTGAACTCCCCATATAAGATCGAGACTATTACAGTTTGATAATCTGACTTTACCCACTCGCTCCTGTTTATTTTGTTGATTACACAGGTATTGAACAAGACCCGAAAAACTACTAAGTCTTGTTTTTTTCATAGGAATATGGCGAATAATCATAGTTTTTTCACCACTTCAAACATCGCATCTTGAGTAGTTTGAATACGAGTTAACAATGTTCTTATTGTTTGGAGATCAAAGTGCGCAACACGTTTATCCTGAGTCAACCATAGTTTTAACAGTCCACCAAGC
>NZ_JBAQZB010000144.1:0-6513 GCF_049790535.1 Legionella sp. | reverse complement strand
TGTTTTATTAGGCCTCATGTTGCCAAGATAGGCTAAATAGCGCCCTGCAAAATTCTCAAAGAAAGATTGTACTTTGAGGTGATAAAACTCTGTTTGTATTCTTTCTGACATGGTTGTCCCTTTTTTTTTAAAGTGTGCAAAGGCAGGGGCAATCCACAGGTCATGCCCCCGTTTGGTGTCTTAAAGACGAACGACTTCCTACGCACTTATCAGCGTATTAGTCAAAACGGTCTGAAATTAACCTAAAGGTGGCGAATCAAGTGATTTCTTATACGAGAAACATTGAATATTAAGGACAGAATGAACTAATATGACGTAGGTCATGATTTTTACTCCTAGTAAAGTAAATATTGTGGCTTAGCTGGTAGTTGAGATTGCTGTCTCTTCTATCAGCGCTTTAAGTACAGATTTTTTAAACTGCATGGTTATCATATTTTATTCTTTGTCTGGTTTCAATGATTTAGTAATGAATGGGACCAGATAATCTCATTTATCTTAACGTTGGTTAATAAGATCCATTCAAGAGGCTCTTGTCCTGCAGGTGGGTTGATTTCTGTTGCAATCACTACGGTGGTGGTACTGTTTTGTCTCCATATTTTGTCGATAATTTTCTTTTTCTATCAGGCGGACAGAGAGTAAGTTCTGTTGCATATACATTTTGCGTTACGTGTCGACCTATTTGTTTTTCTTTGGCAGGCAGCTCAAAACTAATGGTACAAAGTGGTGACGTATCTTTAGTTTTGGGCGCATATATGAAGTTGGTATAGTGCTTGAGGCAGCAGGTAATTCTCACGGTCAAGAAATGATAGCTGATGCTAATACTATACTAAACTAGTAAGGACACGAGTGTTCATTATTCAGGACCAGGGTTATAAATGCCTCCAGAATGGCGCGCAATCCAACATTCATCCTGGAATTTTTGCCTTATGTCTTTAGAGAAACGTGCTTGAGGTTGGATTTTAAGCCATTCGTTAACCACAAATTGTTGTAATTTTGGATCAAGCATATAAAGACCGCCTTGCTTTAAGAGACTGGGCATTTTGAGAAAATTAACTGCTTGTAGGGTACTTCCAAGGACTAGGGCTCGGGTTAATTCAATGTCTTTGCGTGGAACAGATTCTCCCGAGTCATCGAAATTAACCGGGAAGCCTCCTCGTACGATGTGGATAGTTGCGCCTAAGTCATTTTTGTATACAACATCACTGAGTGGTTTTACTGTGGTGTTTTGATTTCTTTTGTGTTGTATGTATTGAATTAATGACAAAAATTCTTTGTCTTCTGACGAGCAGCTTATCAGTGTTTTATTGTTAGGACAAAGCCTAAAGAGATCGATTGAGGTCACAATATTTTGCCCTGTGCATCCAAAAATACAGTCTGCAAAAGCTATTGCAACGCTTAATTCATTCGTTACAAGGGCTCCTTTTACTTTTTTTCGTTGATTAAAGTCCTTATCATAAACAATCACCTGGTGTCCCATGGATAAAAGTTTTTCAGTCAATGCCTTACCGATAGCGCCATGGCCAATTACACCACAAGTAATGTTCTTCTGAAAAGGTATCAGAGGAGTAAGTTTTGTAACGATGGCTTCTGCGATAAGCGGGGATTCTAAAATTTTTTTAGCAGCACACGAGGCCGTTTCAATGATAGGAAAGGGTAAACAGTGTAAATGACCATCTGCCAGACCAGCGCTTGTTTTCTCAATACCTACAACCGAATATTTGTCTAGTATTTGTTGAGGAATGAAGGTTAAGGCATAACCTCCATGGTCCATAATAATCATTTGATTAATAGGCTCCTTACTTGCAATTACTTGAGACCAGAGTAAATTAATATCATGAGTAAAACTATGAGAAAATTTGCCTAGACCGACTTGAGGCGAGCAGGGTTGATAATGAATACCGAGGTTTTTTATGTCTTCAACCACACGACTGCACTCTGAATAATGTTTATTCAAAACAAACGTATGTTGTGGGGCTAATCCTAGTTTAAATTGTGCTTTGAGTAAAGATAGAGAAGTTTGGAGCGCATGATGAATGTAGATGACTGCTGTTTTGGCTAGAGGAAAAGGCACTGAACTAGTTAAGGTTTTTTCAACAAGGATATCTAATATGGATAAATTGTCACGCTGCATTTTTTAATCTCTTTAAGATAATTATCTGTTCAACTTAGGCTTGATGGTATCAAAAAAAGTAGTAATGGATAAGGTGTTAAGTGAATAAGGTAATAAAATGGCTAAACTCGAGTAGGTTATAATTAATTAAACACGTATTTTTTATCTTATTTTACTGGTGAAGTTCAATAAAAAAGATTTTATTTTATACCCATAGTTACTTTATTTTAGTCAACAATACTAATAAAATGAGATCTCCTTAAAAATAAGTTACCCTAAAAATAATTAAAATTCCTGGATGATCAATGCAGCCTAAAATTAATTTTGTTCTATCAAAAACCAGTCCTATTAGTCGAACTTTCTTTCAATCTTGCCCCCAAAATAAACCAGATTTATTTGCAGCTAAATCACGGAGGTTATTCACCTCTCAGCTCCTGCAACAAGCAGGATATGGAACCAATCGATTTTTTGAGGCTGTTCAAGCGCATAATAATGTAATAAAATCTTCTGGCATCCCTAAGTTTCTTTTTCAGCCAGAACGTTTGAAAAAAATATTCCATACCATTGACCTCAACAGCAAGGGAAATTATGCGATAGAGCATTTTATCCATTGGCTAAGTCGTTATGCAAATGAGCAACCTAGGTATCTAGAAAATTATTTTGCGAGTAAAACTCGGCCGAATCTGTCACCTGTGTGTCAAGATTTTATCAATTTTTGTTTCAGACATAAAATTTCCTTAGATGCAGACCGTACGCTGCAATCATTTAGTCAGCATAACCAGTTGTTAGACAGGGCTATTAAAAAATGGATAGAAAACACTAAGCGTAAAGATGAAATCACTATCTTAGGTTTTGGACTCGATGAAGGGGGCTATGAAAAAACAATAGCTAATTTCTTGATGGATAGGGAATTTGCGAAAACAGTTTCTCTCTATGGCTTTGATCCTTATGCCTCGAAAACGGAAGGGATTCGTTACCTTACTCCAGAAGAACTTAGCTGCGGCATGCTACCAAAATTTGATTTGATTATTGCACGTTGGGTTTTGCATCATGTTGCGTTGCAACATCGTTGGGAGAGTTTGATACAATGCATTAATCAGTGTAATCACGATTCGATGGTACTGATCGTTGAGCATGGTGTCTTGAAAGAAGGGCATACGCTCTTCGATAAAAAACTTTATTACCTTCTAAATGCCCTGTTTGATATCGTGGCGAACATTGGCCTTAGACCGAGATACTTCACAAATTCAGCCCCTAATTTAGGTGCAGATTTTTTTATAGATTACCTTGAACCCCAAGATTTTGTTGCCATTCAAAAACGCTTGAGTGTGCGAACAACGCAATGTATTGATGAGGTTGGACCAGGATTTCCAAATCAAACTATTAATTGCATGAGCATCACTAAGTAATCATTTTTTCCACAACTAGGGAATAAGCGTAATGAAAAATCTAAAGGGAAAAAGAGCAGATAATTGTGAAATCACAAAATTACTGCAGATAATTGACAAAAAAGATAATGAAATTTTTCAATTAAAAAACATTATTTATTATGTTCCCGGTGATATTTATTGGAAAGATAAAAACGGAGTGTATTCTGGAATAAATGCTAGGGGTAGTGAAAGCCTACATAAAATGGGTTTTACTTGGGAAGAGAATGAGATTATAGGAAAAACTGATGATGATTTGTATGATAAACAAACAGCCGATGAATTTAGGAAAAACGATTTGCAAATCATGCAAACAGGGATAGAACTTATTAAAGAAGAAACCGCATTATTACCCTCAGGAGAAAAAATAATACAACTGTCAATTAAACGGCCTTTACGGGATAAAAAAGGCAATGTAGTGGGCATTATAGGTAATACCATTGATATTACTTATCTTAAAAAAATAGAAGAAGAATTGCGTGCAGCTAAAAGATTGGCTGAAGCAGCAAGTCACGCTAAATCCACATTCATTGCCAATATGAGTCACGATATCCGTACTCCCCTGACTGGGATTATTGGCATGACTCAGGAATTATTTAATGCGGCTGCGGATATTCAACCTGTTTTAGAACAAGTCTCATTCAATAAAAAAACCACATCAAAAGAAAGAGTCTTAGACTTATTAAAGCAACTGACAGGGACTGTACAGAAAGATAGTGCGCTTTTAATCGGTGCTACGGATGAATTATTAACCTTATGTAATGAAATCCTTGAAACCATGCATGTGGAATCAGGAGCTCTGCCAAACGAAGAATCGTTTAACGTGCACGACTTAATTGAACACAACATCCAGCTCTTACAACCCGTAGCCACTCACCAAAAATTAAAGTTATTCTGCGAGATAGACCAACACGTGCCTCGTTATTTTAGGGGCTTACGGACTTATCTTGATCGTACGCTACTAAATCTTTTATCGAACGCTTTAAAATTTACCCCTAGTGGTTTTGTTAAAGTGAGTCTTCAATTGCTGAATAAAAATCATTCAACTTATCAGTTAGGAGAGCGTATCTACGTACTCATCGTTGTTGAAGACAGTGGCATTGGTATCCCAGAAGATAAATTTGAGACCATATTTGAACATTTTTCTCGTCTTACTCCTTCGTATCAAGGGATTTATAAAGGCTCCGGGTTAGGGCTGTATACGGTGAAACATTATCTTGAGGCAATGGATGCAGATATTAAGGTAGACAGTGAGGTAGGAAAGGGAACCCGTTTTACACTTACAGTGCCCCTAATTGTTGCCGATAGGGTTGATTGCCCCAAAGAATCATTGTGTTTTCCCCAAACCGATAAGGTTCAAGTTCATCAGTCCAGTATTCGTTTAAAACAACAGGAAGCAAAGGTTAATGCCCATGTTGATACATCGATTTTGGTCGTAGAAGACAATCTTCTTGCAGCTACAGTAGTACAAACATTCTTAAGGCGTTTAAACTGTACTAGTGAGCATGCCGTCAATGGTCAGCAAGTACTCGAAAGCGTTCAAGATAAGGAATACGATTTAATCTTGATGGACATCGGCTTACCCGATATGGATGGGATTGAAGTGACGCGACAAATCCGTAGCTTGAATAATCCCAAGACCTCACAAATCCCCATCATCGCACTCACGGGGCATGCAAATAATCCGAAAAAAAGAGAAGAGGCATTTGCTGCCGGTATGCAAGAGGTATTCAGTAAACCCTTATTATTCGCACAAACAGAGGCTATTTTACAGCAGTATGTATTTCAAAAGAGGCAAGAAGAACAGGCAGTCGATGAGGAAAAAATAAAACATATGGAACGCCAAAAAGCAGCAGAACTAATTGATTGGAACGCTTGTCTTCAACAAGGCAATGGAACGGAGGCGTTTGTTCATAAACTGCTCTGGATGCTTGCTGATGACCTTAAACGGAGTCAAGACATTTTAGAAAAAGCCTATGTTAATCAGGACAATGAGGGGTTACGTGCCGAACTGCATCGAATTCGTGGAGGAGTTTCTTATTTGAGCCTGCCGCAGCTTAGCCAGGTATTAGCCCATTTTCATGATGTGGTAAAAGAAAATCCGCAAAATCTCGAGCAATTAGAACAGGCTTACCGCCAATTACAAAAAGCAATGCATGCCTTTTTAGGCTACATTGACCAGTTAATGCCGAGAATGAATTAATCATGAGAAACAACACCAATGAATACACTGCTTCACTGGCGACGACCATCTCTGCTGACGATTGAGCAATTATCGTCTTATCTGAATCTTGGTCATTGTGGAAAAATCTTGCGGCCGCTGCTATCACGATTGATAATATGATAAAATTTTATATTTACCATGATTCCATATATTCTATAACGTCATCAAATGATTGGTAATTTTTTCTTTTAGCAATAATTTTTAGTTGAAATTCATCAATTATACTCTGCAGTGATATTAATATAGTAGTGTCGATAACTTCCAAGTGTTCTTCAATCAATATATCAATAGCACAAGTTATCAACCATTTTGTAGGTTGTGATTCAGCGGAGGCCATTCCTTCAATTGCTTGGGAGTTTGTAAATTCATCTTCTTGTTATTCCGATCAATTGCTGCCAACTGTTTTATATTGTAACTTAATGACTTGTTTTTACTTTGCAAGGAGCATTTATGATGTATCGTTTATTTTTTTAGGCCCCATAGGGCCTGTTTGGGCTTTAGGTGGTGAGACCCAGATTTTTTATTTGGCACCAGATATTGAAAAGACGTATGCGGCTAAAAAACCACCAATGTTTATACTAATAGAACATTTCTGAATCACACTCACGTAATATAAGGATAGAAATGATGAAAAAAAATAATAAAAACACCACATTAATGAGCAGGATACTGGTTGGTTTGTTACTCTATCTGCTATGGCCAGCAGCGCAGGCAGCGCAGCCGCTGTGGACTATCGTTCCAGCGCCGGGCAG
>NZ_JBAQZB010000143.1:0-12037 GCF_049790535.1 Legionella sp. | reverse complement strand
GTGAGGCAGGTCAAGTACCTCAACAACATCGTGGAGCAGGATCACCGGTTCATCAAAAGAATAACCAAACCCATGAAGGGATTTAAAGAAGTTCACTCATCCAAGGCTACACTGACTGGCCTTGAACTGCACCACATGCTACGAAAAGGGCAGCATCTGCAGGCAGGAAAACAATCCATCTTCGAACAGTTTTATCGGCTTGCAGCATAGTTCCATCCAGAATTTCTCCACCCTACGTCTAAACAATTTTTCGAGACAGAGCCCATTGAAAGATTATGGTGCTCTGTTAAATATGAAGATGTGTATTTAAAAAAATATCCGACAGTGCTAGCATTGCGCCATGGATTACGTGAGTATTTTCGGTTTTATAATGACGAAAGACCTCATGAATCACTCGGAAAATGTACGCCATCACAGTGTTACGATGGACTTAGAATAGCAGCATGATCGCAGAAAACGGCAGGCTAGAATACCTTACGTTCAAGCAGTATCCATGAGCTTCCTTCGTTCCTCAGGACTCCTCATTGACACAGCTTTCTCTACAGGGAGCCTGTCATCAGGCGCAATGCCTCGCTGTTCCAATAAATTGGACACTAGCTAAATAGTAAGGGAGCGTGGTCTCATCGATGGGGTCCACTTCTGGTTTCCCGATAGGAAATGAAGTTGCGTCAAAACTTGCAACACATTTTAAAGGATATTATGATTCTTACCAAGTGCTAATGTTTGAAAAAGAAATTGTGCCGGATCAAAGTGACTTAGCTGTTGCAGCCAAAATAACTCATGAATAGCATACATTTTATTAATATATTCATATTCCAACAACGTTACTTCTTCTTCTGAAGAAAGACATGAACCAATAGTTAAATCATAGTGAGCTGCAATTTCTTCTAAGTGGGCAATGACGGAAGTATGGATTGGTATTATCTGTTCTAATTGTATTATTTGGCTTTTTGAAGTAACTTGCCAATAATCTGCGGTTATTTCTAAAAGAGTGCCTGGCGCTTCTTCGCTGTGCTTATTAATGAAACGTGCCTGCAAGATCAAAAAAAATCCCTTCCAATAGTGAACTTGGGTAGTCCCAATTGATTATGATAATGATGACCTAAATTAAGTGCTCGACACATTCGGTGAATAGTGTCTGCTGACTCATGCCAACTTATCCACCCACCATGATGAGGTTTTTTATGATAATCAAAATAAGTACGATACTTTAAATTTTGTGGTATGGAACAACTTTGTTGCAAAGTAATTTCATGAATGAGCTCCTTAAAGGTTTTAATTACCTCTCGATAACATTTAACATTAAGGCTCAATCCAGTTTCATTGGGCTCTATAAGCGCCTGTTTTAAAATATCACCCGCATCAATTTCTTCAATCATGGTATGCCATGTAACCCCGTGGGTACTTTCATTATTTAAAATAGCCCAGAACGGCGCATGAAGTCCTGCATATTTCGGCAAGGGACTATTATGATAATTTATTGCCAAACACTGAGCCTTTTGCAGCAATGAACCAGGAAGAATTACACCATTAACAATGCTAAACAAATAATCAAAAGAAGTTACGGATAAAACAGGATGGGCATCCGAAAGTTTTTTAAAATAAGGTATTTTTTGGTGCTGAAAAATTTTCTGCGGCACGCGATGGGGAAATAATACCTAATATCTGGTGATTATACGACAAAATGATTTCCGCACATTCCAATACGAGTTGATCATCCCCTATTAAATAACAATTAAATAATTCCTTTTTCACAAAAATGTCCTTAATTTTTATTAATTATCAAGTGATTAGGAATAATAACTCATCTGCGGATAATTAGCACTTACTGAGTTTTACAAATCACAATCCCATATATTTAATCATCTAATCAATCAATTGGACACTAACCAATGCAGGAAATTTTCAATTGGGTATATAGAATTGGAAAAGGTCTCCAGCTACGGATGGAGGCTGGGGACTACAGATCTTGCTTGTTAAAAATCTAATGCCAGAAATAGAAATAAATGACTTAATCTTAAACTTGTTCTGAGTTACTATAAGTCAACGTTAACATAAAGCAGGCTTATCTCATGCACACCACAAATGTTTTTGATACATTAATTGTTGAAGTGGATAATGCTCTGCGCACGCTCTTACCCCCAGTCAAGCGAGTCGGCACACGCAACTCTCCTGCCGCAAACCATACTAATAGCCCGCTTTCTTCGTGTGAGAAAAAACATGTAGCGGGGCTCATGCGCGTCAATCATGCTGGAGAAGTATGCGCACAAGCACTCTATCAAGGCCAAGCATTAACCGCAAAATTAGATCGAGTAAAAAAACAAATGAATGATGCGGCTGCAGAAGAAAACGATCATCTGGGGTGGTGTGAGGAGCGTTTGCACGAATTAGGTTCAAAACCCAGTGTTTTTAATCCCATCTGGTACAGCGGTTCCCTATTACTTGGAGCCATAGCGGGGTTTACTGGGGATAAAATTAGTTTAGGTTTTGTCGCTGAAACAGAACGCCAAGTCTCGACACATTTACAACATCATTTACAAAAATTACCCACCCATGATCAAAAATCTCAAGCCATATTATTGCAAATGCGGGAGGACGAAGAACAGCATGCAACCGCTGCCATCAACGCAGGCGGGATAGAACTACCTTATTTAGTGAAACTACTGATGAGAATGGTTTCTAAATTAATGACCAAAAGCAGCTACTATATATAGAGGCTCATCCTACTTCCTGTTTTTGTAACTTCTTCACAGCCAAGACACTATGGGTACGACTATAAATAACATAAACGATTAAACCACTTACCATCCACACCACAAAACGAATTAAGGTAATCCAAGGTAAATGAATCAATAAATAAAAACAGCCAAACATACCCAAAATGGCAATATACGGCATACCTGGAGCTTTAAAAGGCCGGTGTATGTTTGGTTGAGTGTAGCGCAAATACACAACGCCAGCACAGACAACAGTAAAAGCAAACAAAGTGCCAACATTTACCAACTCAGCTAAAACATCTATAGGGGTAAAGGCGGCCAGTAAAACCATTAACACTCCGCATAACAAGATAATACGATGGGGAGTATTTCTGACTTTACTGGTTTTAGAAATAATTCTTGGTAGTAAACCATCGCGAGACATAGCTAAAAGCACCCGCGTTAAACCATAAAACATTGCTAACATTGCTGTTGTAAGACCAACCACAGCGCCAAAACTAATGAATCCTGCTGCTATTTTATACCCTAAAGTTAATAATACATTACTAATCGGTGAGGCATTGTTCAAGGTGTAATAAGGAGCTATACCCGTTAACAACCCAGCAACAACAATGTATAAAATAGTACAAATAATTAAAGAAGCAATAATCCCTAATGGCAAGTTACGTTGTGGGTTCGTTGTTTCTTCAGCAGCTGTAGATACTGCATCAAAACCAACATAAGCAAAAAATATCAAAGAAGCCCCACTGATAACTCCTGACCAACCAAAAGGCATAAAGGGTGACCAATTAACAACCTGAACTTTAGTTACTGCAATCACTATGAATAGCAAAACGATTAAAAGCTTGATAGTCACCATAAGATTATTCACACGAGAGGTGGATTTTACGCCCATAATTAATAAGCCCGTTAATAAAGTAATAATAAAAACGGATGCTGTATTTAAAATACCGCCCTCTATTGGTCCTCGCAAAAATTGTTGAGGAATAGGCATTTTAACTGCTGTGAGAAAATCACCAGCATAATGACTCCAACCAACAGCCACAGTAGCAACAGAAATGGTATATTCGAACAATAAATCCCAACCCACTATCCAGGCAATTAATTCGCCAAATACAACATAGGCATAACCATAGGCACTGCCGCATCCACCAATCGCTGCAGCAAGTTCAGCATAAGATACAGCAGAAAAGAAACAAGTAAGACCTGCGACGATATAAGAAAGAATTACTGCAGGCCCCGCTTGTGTCGCTGCAACCACGCCGGTCAGGATAAAAATGCCTGCGCCAATAATTGCGCCAATACCCAAAAAAGTTAGATCAAAAGCCGTAAGGCATTGTTCTAAATGAGACTCATCCTGTATTGATGTGCTAATCTTTTTTTTGCGAAACAAGTCCATGTAGTATGTTCTTAATGTTATAGTCTTTTTATTTAAACAAAATTTTTACCAAAAAAGTAACAAAATTTGCATCAAGAGCCATGCTCTAAATTAAATTTGAAAAATAGCTAAATCATTTTAATGATTATTCTAGCGAAATTTATGAATGAAAAGTAATTCTTTTGTAAATGTTTTATGTAATAATTTGAAAAGTGCATGACTCTGATCATAGGTCTTGCAACAGCTTCAAATTAATTATATTTATCAATAAAATAAAAACAAATTTTGTACCTATCTTTCGAGGATAACCGCAGGTGTAGGTGCTACTTTTAGCTCCATCTTATTGAAAAGTTATCACTACAAGAGTATCTAACGCGCTGATTTTTTTGGTTTAAAGCAAAGTTACCGGTTAAAAAAACTGAATGAGAAAGATAATTTTTTGTCTATCAATACTGTTCTCTTTGCAGGCGTTTACCGCTGAAGAGCCCAGAAGCTGTTCCTATTGGCTGCCATTATTTAAGCCCTTGTGTTACCGTTTACACCAAATTTGGAAGGAAGGTAACACCGAACTTTATATCTCTGGATATACCTGGCATAACCGCTATACATACAGTCGCACCCGATTAAGAAATAAAAAATACAACGAATTAGCTTTAGGCGGCGGTTTGGGCAAAGGTTTTTTTGATGAAAATGAAAACTGGCATGGCATTTATGCCTTTGCCTTTCTTGACTCGCATAAGAACATAGAACCCGTCATTGGTTATGCCCATTTGTTCATAGCTTCTTTAACTAAAAAGTTTAAAGCAGGATTAGGTTATTCTATTTTAATAACCGCCCGTCCGGATATTCTTCATAACATTCCTTTTCCAGGAGCAGTTCCTTGGGCTGGTGTGTTCTTTAAAAAACTTTCGATAAAAGCTGCCTATGTTCCTGGCTCAGCAAATAACGGGAATGTCTTGTATGTGGTGAGTACCTATACGTTTGATACCTAAGTAGACCTCCCTACAACATTACTTTTTTCCAGGATTATGTGCTATGTTAATATTATTTTAAGAATAATTTAGGAATTTTTAAAATGAAACCATTTATCGAGCAAGCACAATGTTATGCAAGCTACCACCACAACACCATGACACAATATACGCACATGGTAGGTGTTCCACTTATTATTCTTTCATTCATGATCTTATTAGGTTTTGTGCAAATAATTATTCCAGCTGTATTTGCTAGTACTCTTGCCTGGTTTGCTACCATAGCCATTTTAATTTACTATTTTCTCTTAAATTGGAAACTCACACTAGCTCTTACACCAATCATGCTGTTTCTTTTATGGATAGCCCATTGGTTTAGTGAGGATGGCCCAACAACTTTAGGTATTTGGGCATTTGTTATTACCTTTATGGGAGGTTGGGGATTACAGTTTTATGGACATTATCTGGGAGGTAAAAAACCTGCATTTATGGATAATTTATCTCTGGCTCTCATTGCACCCCTCTATCTAACTGCAGAGCTGTTTTTCATGGCTGGTTATATGAAATCATTACAAATGCAAATTTATGGAACTAGCTTTGAATCGGAAAAAGAAGAGTGATTTTAAAACAATAATGAATTTTACTGTTGCGTTTAAAATCTTGATCTATAGTTTGCATGCTAATATCTTGCACCGAATACTTCATAGTAAGCTCTGGATCTAATTTAAATTGACGGAAATTAGTAGAAAAATATAACACCCCGCCGGGGTTTAACAAACGCATTGCCGCTTTTATCAAAACAGGGTGATCCCGTTGAATATCCAAAGTATCTGTCATTCGTTTTGAATTGGAAAAACTGGGGGGATCTAAAAAAATTACATCAAAGCGATCTCGTGTAATTCGCAACCATTCACGACAATCGTACTGCACAAACTGATGTCGGCCTAAATCAAGACGATTTAAACTAAAGTTATCCTTAGCCCAAAGCAGATAAGTATTAGAAAGATCTACATTTGTTGTTATTGCTCCTGCTAATGCTGCATGCACACTAGCAGTGCCTGTATAAGAAAAACAATTAAGAAAACGGGTTTCCGGTTTTAATTTAGCAAAACTCAAACGAATAGGTCGATGATCTAAAAATAGACCTGTATCCAGATAATCATAGAGATTCACCTTGAATTTGGCCACTCCTTCAGTCACGATCATCGTTTGCTGGGTTTGACCCATTTTTTGATACTGAGCACTGCCTTTTTGTTGTTTACGTTGTTTCACAATCAATTTATCCGCAGTACACTCTATGACACGAGGAACAACCTGCATTACTTCTAAAGTGCGTTTTTCTGCTTTATGTGAAGGAATACTCGCAGGTGGTGCATATTCTTGTAAGACCACCTGATCATTGTATATATCAATGGCATAAGCATACTCAGGCAAATCAGCATCGTAGACTCGATAACAGGAGATATGATTCTTTTGCGCCCATTTGTGGAGATGACGGTAATTTTTTTCTAGGCGATTTAATAACATATGTGCATTTTCAGATAAATTACTCTCTGTAGAACCTTTCAATTCATTCGTAGAATTTACCTCAAAACAATATAATTTACATTCCAAAGCACCGTTATAGAGAGTATATTGCTTATTCGATCGCAGACCTATTGCTTTGGCCAATACTGCATTTGAGGTAATTACCGCTGCCTTCCAGCCCTGAAAATGATGATGTAATGCCTTACCCAACTGCTGATATACAGGTATCAATTGTGTGGTATCGCTCAAACGCTCCCCGTAAGGTGGGTTACATACCAATAAACCATTTCCCACGGATGCGTTAATTTCACTCAGAGTTAGCGATTTAAATTCAATTAAAGGAGCAACACCTGCGTGCTCAGCATTAACACGCGCCATTGCAATTGCTTTAGGATCGGCATCACTTCCTACTAAGGTAACTGGAAGCGATTTAACCTGTTGCAAAGCATCAACGCGCAATTTTTCCCATAAAGAGTGTTGATGTTGTGTCCAATATTGCAACGATTGATCTTGGCGCAATAACCCTGGAGCAACTAGTGTTGCCATCATGGCTGCTTCAATTACCAAAGTGCCAGACCCACAAAAAGGATCGTGCAACGCATAGCCTTGAACGGCCAATTCAGGCCACTTAGCTCTAATCAACAATGCAGCAGCTACATTTTCTTTAAGAGGTGCCTTTCCCGCTTGAGTACGATAACCACGCTGATGCAAACTATAACCAGTGAGATCAAAGCTTACGGTGAGTTCATCATTTTTTAAATAAGCATGAATTAAAATTTGCGGTTTTTCTTTATCAATGGATGGACGCGAACCACTTAAACGGCGGAAATGATCAACAATTCCATCTTTAACAAGTTGGGCTCCATACATGGTATTGCGGATATGCTCCGAAGAACCATGAAATTCCAAAGCCAATGTTTTATCGTGTGCAAACACAGTTTGCCAATGAAATTCCGTACACAGTTGATGCAATGCCTGCTCATTTCTTGCATAGCCACTAAAAAGAATTAACTGAACGCGATTAGCAATTCGTGACCACAAACATAATTGATACAGTGTAGTTAGGCTTGCCTCACCATAAACGCCTTGCGGACTCACACGTGTAACAAATAAACCTAAGGCCTTAACCTCATTTTCTAGTAAATATTCAAGTCCACGGGGACAACTTACGAACAAAGAATAATTCATATTATACAAGACCTTAGATAACGAAAAAGTGCTTTAGCAGCGCCGGTATTTTTTTCTTTTTGCTGATCATCAATTGCTTTTTTAATTAATTGTCTTAATTGTTGTATTTCCTCAGGATGAAAGGTTTCAATAAATGCAGTCAACGCTGCTTTACCTTCATTGAGTAGACGATCACGCCATATTTCGGCCACATGAAATGAGACAGTAACAGCACTTTCCTCTTCTATAATACGCTCGTAAGCGGCAAGGATCTCATCACAATTAGCAACGCGCATCAATTTGCCAATTAATTGAGCCTGTCTTCGTTTCGCACCATGACTTTTAATTACTTTAGCGTCAATAATGGCTTTGTATAAATTTTCGGGGAGAGGCAATAAATTCAGTTTAGCCAAGCTAAGATCGATAAACTTTACGCCCATTTTTTGCAAAAAATCGGCTTCTCTTTTTTTCTGTGATTTACTGACGTGCTCATCCATACTGTACCGCTATTTAATAAAAATGATGCTGATTATACTTAGGTCTGTTGACATTTCTACTATCCTGACCAAAAAGCCTAATTTTCTGCGCTTCGGTACGCTAAAATCAGTTTATTGGAGCTCTCAATTAATGAACTAGCAACAGATTCTAGTCAGCCGCAACAAACGATGCAGAAGTAGGTAATTGAGCATAATCCTCACCAAATCGACACCGTAGATAAGTGCGACCTACAGCAAAGAAATTATAAATCAGGATAAACAATAATAATAAATTCAACCAGGTTACTGTTAAGTGCGCAAACAACGGCATGATCATCAAGACACCCACGCATCCTGAAAGACTTAAAATCAATGTTTTCTTTAATGGAATTTTATTGTTTCGTAAAAAGACTAAGGCAGTTAAAGGTTGCTGCATGGCACCCGCTGTAGTCATAAGAGGAAAGGCAACCACAGGTGAAATATTCATTAAAAATAACACAGCCTGCACCATGACAAATAGGCCAACACCTACCGAAGTGAGCGCGCCACAAATAATTAAAGCAAAAAACCCGATAATTAATTTCCAGGAATGCAGAGCAGTCAGCTCACCACTAATAGGTAATAATTTGAATTGATGTGCGATTAAAAGAGCAATAATTAAGGCAAAGGCACAAATCATCGCCAAACGAATGATTTGTTTACTAAGCCGACTGACAATAAAACCACCCAATAAACCACCAATACAACACCCAGTAATCAAAGTTAATAAGGTGGTAAGGTCCACATCAATTAAGTTAATAAAAAATAAAGATTCTATTGTTCCTGGCAGCACCTGCGCACCATTGTTTACTGCGGGCATGTCCTCATCATTAAAAGTGCCCATTAATTTTGCCAAAGCAATATTTACAGCAAAGCTTCCCACCCCCAAAGTGTCGGCAATAAAAGCAATAACACCACTCACACTCAATTTAATGTATTGTGATACAGATAACGATTCGGACGGTTGACCTCGGAGCTTCATGACCATCATAGCAACACAAAAAAAGCTTAATATTACCATGATAAAAGTAACTAAATAGAGGATCATTCCACTCCCAACCTAAATGAGTAATTGAATAAAATGGCGACTATATAAAAAATGAAGATCATTATATACTAATTATCCTGATCAGCAAACATCATACAGATCAAAAAAAGAACTTTTTGGATTA
Organism: Legionella sp.; assembly: GCF_049790535.1. Taxonomy (GTDB): domain Bacteria; phylum Pseudomonadota; class Gammaproteobacteria; order Legionellales; family Legionellaceae; genus Legionella. The sequence goes on along the minus strand of NZ_JBAQZB010000143.1, from coordinate 2,590 downwards.
TTATTGTGAACATATACGTAATTCCAGTCGAAATGGGAAATTAATTATTGGATAAATATCTGAAAAAAATAAAGATCCATAATCTTCTTCCAACAATCCACATCAATAGTGGTAGTATGGAAGCCATTAAATGGATTGCCTTATTATCCATGACTATCGATCATCTTAACCGCTTCTTTTTTGATACCACAATTTACAGTGCTTATTGTGCGGGAAGACTAGCAATGCCGTTGTTTGCTTTTATTTTTGCATATAATCTTGCTCAACCCGATGCCCTTCCACGAGGACTTTACAGCAAAGCCACACAGCGCTTACTTTTTTTTGGTTTATTAGCAACACCAGCTTACATTGCCATGCGCCAGGATATATGGCCTTTAAATATCATGTTTACTCTGGCAGCTGCTACCGTTAGCCTTTTTTTCTATGAACAAGGCAATTCTAGAGGACGTCTTATCTCCTTTTCAATTTTTTTAATTAGTGGCCCTTTTGTTGAATACCTCTGGATTGGCAACTTTTTTTGCATTACTGCGTGGTTTTACTGTAAAAGACCATCGATTACTCGTTTATTAACCTGTCTTGTTGCCTATCTTTTCCTTGGGGAACTAAACGGCAATCATTGGGCAGTCCTAAGCTTGGTGTTTATTATTGCCGCCACAAAAATCAAGATAAAACTTCCCAGAATTCGCCACTTTTTTTATTACTACTATCCTGCTCACTTATGGATTATGTACCTCATAAGGTTGACTTTTTTTTCGCCCTAAATCGAGCACATCGTTGTATCAACACCAACTTGACCAAAAATTGCTTTAACTTCATCGGTACTAACCGCTAAATCGCGTGCCCCATAAAGCACTCCACAGGCTCCCTGTACAAAATTAGTTGTTGGTCCCCAATACTTACTATTAGCAATAATCATGACATGATACGCTTTTTTAATGCCTATATTTTGAGCTAATAGATAAAATGCTTTGTTAAATACGCCACTGGCCGTGTGCACAATAAAATCTTGTTTCTCTTGTGGATTAAAAATATGTGTATGAGCAAAAGTTACTACGTCCTCATAACTAATGGTGCAATAAGCACCCTTACTTTGTGCTAACACTTTATCTAGACAATCCGCAGAGCTTCCATCTGAGGAAGGAAAATCCATAAAACGCAACGCTTTTCCAAAAGAATCACGTACTATAGTTTCACCAATTCCCCAGGTAACAAGGTTAGGTTCTAAATATATTTTGTTATAAAGCTGAGGAAATTTCTCCAGCATATAAGCCCGAGCGGCCTGACCTGCCATATCTGATAATGATTCATTAAGCGCCCCAGATTGATCATGGTATTCAAGATTTGCATGTTGCTCAGTAAAACCATGAGTGACTTCGTGAGCTGCTATTTCCAGAGATACCAAAGGATAAAAATCGCTGCCATCACCAAAAGACATGTATTCTCCATCCCAAAAGGCATTATCATAGTTCTGACCAAAATGCACACGCATTACCAATTGCGCTGGAGTTCCATTTGCATGTTGCAAAGCGTTTATTCCGTACCATTCTTGATACATTTCCACAATAGTATGACCAAAATAATAAGCATCATTTGCCACGGAAAAAGCACCATTTACAGAATCTTCCAGGTTATTGCCGCAAGGATACTGAGAAGGAGTTGCTAAAAAATCAGACCAATCCCAAGCAAATTTTAAATCAACCAACTTAACTTTTGCAGACTCCATAGTACAAAGGGCGCCATTTTGTGTTACCTCTAATGGCGGCAATCCATCTTTACCATACCAATATTCTTTAATTTTTTCATTACCCCCTGGACCACTGTCCGCAAAATTCTTAATATTGTTCCATTGTTTAATGAGTTCGCCATTGTGCGCCTCCACAACAAAAAAGGGCCATGCCGGCTTGTTATTACTTTCTGTACTTTTAAAAGAAACCAAATAAACTAGCCTTAATTCGTTATTTTGTCCCGCTCTAATCTGAAGCTCAATCTGCTTATCTATAAGCGCCGTTTGAGGATTAAAGTTAAACCAGGATTTTTGTGCTATATCAAAAGCTTGTTGCGGGGTTAAAGTGGGATGTGTATTCAGCTGAATATCATCTAATAAATGTCCATTAACATGTCCTTTGTCATTATTAAGATTTTTATCTTTAATGATCATAATTTGCGCGCCAACAACAGGTAGACCATGATACATTTGTTGATAACGTGTGATAACATGAGTGTTTTCATTGGTTTGATTTAGTTCTTGCAAAACATTAGTATCAGCAGTAGAAAAACTTCTCGCTTGTGCTAATTTGCCTTTTTGCAACAAAGAAAAGGGCTTTAAACTACTTAAGGGCGCTTGATATAAATCCTTAGATGCCACAGCAAAAACATCATACGATATGAAAATAAAAATAAATCCCAGAAGTTTTTTTAACATAAAAAAATACCCACAAAAATTAATATATTACCACAATGAGATAAAAAAGATCTCCTGACAATGGCTATTTATTTTTAAAAGGACGCTTATGAACACGAATAATAAAGCCACTGTATTAATCGTAGGTGCAGGTCCTACAGGACTTGTCTTAGCACTGTGGTTAACCAA
>NZ_JBAQZB010000142.1:0-3712 GCF_049790535.1 Legionella sp. | reverse complement strand
GGACTTAAGCCAAATTGAGTTAGCAAGAATATTAAATATTTCTCAAACCAACTTGTCTGCAATGGAAAACGGTAGGCGTCCTATTGGTAAGGAACTTGCTAAACGAATAGCTGAAAAATTTGAAATTGATTATCGCAATTTTTTATAGGATAACTATGGAAAAGAGAATTGAGTAGCGAGTTAATCGATACCCTCAGATGCCGCCAAGATCTTTATAATCAAATACAGTCTTTATTTCACCACAATGATCTAATCACGTTGCTTTACGATCCATATAGCACGCAAGTTCTATGGGAAGTTCAATTGCTAATTGTTTTGCAATGTAGCGGACAGCCTCATTGGGTACATCAATTGGATTTACAAGAAAAGCTCCAAGGAATCTAACTGTCATTAATTGTATTGCGTATCCCAGTTTATTGTAATCACGGCGACATGCGTCGATTAATTCCTTGTCCTTATCATCCAAGTAAAAATATTTATCAAGTTGATCTTGAGTCAGTGTTTCAGGATATTTTGCATAGGGCTGACATTGCTCATCGGTTAAAAAATCAACAGGCATGTATGTCTCATAAAACGACCGTTTTTTAGGACTAAAAGAATTGTTGATCAGCAGATCAGATCATCTCATGTAAAATAAGGGACATCCAAATTAGTTTTGTCCTATAAATTTGTTCTATTATCAAAGTTCTGTAAACTTAATAAATATTTAATTTATGGAACTCATCATGTCAAAATTAATTGGTTATGCACGAGTCAGTACTTATGATCAAAATTTGGACTTACAAATTGATGCATTAAAAAAAGCGGGTTGTGAACGACAAAATATTTTTATAGATAAGATTTCAGGATCTAAGTCAGATCGCCCTGGATTAAATAATTGTTTGGGGAAATTAGAATCAGATGATGTATTGGTTGTTTGGCGGTTGGATAGATTAGGGCGTTCAATGACTCACTTGGTTTCATTGGTCGAGATGTTAAAAGAAAAATCTATTGGATTTAAATCATTATGTGATGGATCTATAGATACTACTACGGCCTCCGTTGAGTTGGTATTTAACATTTTTTCTTCTATGGCGCAGTTTGAAAGGCGACTAATTCAAGAACGAACCCAAGCGGGACTTACTTCTGCTCGTGCAAGAGGACGGGTAGGAGGAAGACCCAGAATTAATATAGAGAATCCGAAAATAAAATTAGCAATAAAAATGCATCAGGATAAAGGTTATGAAATCAGTGATATTTGCAGCACTTTAAATATATCCAGATCAACTTTATATAGATATCTATCATTAGTTTCTTCTCCAAATGAGACAATAAGATGATCTTACTGGCGACACCATTCTTGAAATATAGAACCAGGTACTATATAATTACACATATAATAAAAAGAACTATGGAATGTTATTTTGCGGATTTTTAAAAACAAATGGTTTACTAAATTTGCAAAGAAAGAACGTATTTTAGATTCTCAATTATGTAATTTAATAAAAGAAATTGAAAAAGGGCTAGTTGATGTTGATTATGGAGGTGGCGTTATAAAGCAAAGGCTTGGCAGAGCAAATCAAGGAAAGTCGAGTGGTTATCGGTGTATTATTTTATATCGATATAAAGATCTTGCTTTTTTGGTGTATGGATTTCCAAAAAATGAACGTGACAATATAAGCCAGGAAGAAGAACAAATATTTAAAGATTTATCTCAGCAGATGCTTGGCTTTTCTGGTGATGACATTGAGCGATTGCTCCAATCAGGTGCACTTGTGGAGGTACTATATGAGCACAAATAAAACATATAAAAGTGAGGTTTTTGAGGCCGTACATGAAACGGTCGTTGATATGTTTGATGCGGGTGTTATTGATAAAAAAACAATGCGGCAATTTGATCGCGCCTGTTTAACCCCGATACATGAATTTTTACCTGTGGAAATAAAAGCATTGCGTGAACGAGAAAATGTGAGCCAACCCATATTTGCGTATTGTCTTAATGTATCTAAAGATCTTATTAGTCAATGGGAGAGGGGGCTTAAAAAACCCGCGGGCACTTCTTTGAAATTACTTTCTTTAATAGAAAAAAAAGGACTAAACGCTATATTATAAGTGATTGATTAAACCAAAGGCGTTTTGGGTCAGCGGATTTTCATAGGTGAGTTTGGTTTGTGATGGTCTCATTTGCTATGAATTACATTAGAACCGCACTATCTACTCGATATTTGAAAAAAGTGCTGGGATTTTAAACTTTGATGAAATCGCCCTGCTTAATTATCAAGTTTAATCAATTGTGAATTTTATCTTAATTATTTTTAACTTATTATAGCTCTCAATACTTCATAAGGATTCTATTAGAAAAATATTATGCTAGATCAACAAGAAAATAACGACAATCAATTTTTTTTCTCTGATGGTTCTTTCTCCGAAACTTTTTTAAATTTAGAATCTCAAGAACAGGTGCAACTGACTGAGGAATTACTAAACTCTAAGATTGATCTTGCTACCATTTAAAAGACATGCCGAAGACAAATAAAGAGTATAATTTTTATAACTTTTTGAGGTGTGAAATGAGTAAACGAACATTAAGAACTTACGATAAAGAATTTAAATTAAATTCAGTACAATTGTTTTTAGAAAGTGGACGTAGTTATAAGGAAATTAGCGCAGAAATGGGTATTCCCTCAGCTACGTTAGCTACTTGGGTAGAAAGCTATAAAAAAGAAGGGTTAGAGGCATTTCCTGGCAAAGGCTATTTAAAACCTTCTGATTTAGAAGTAGCGCAATTACGTGCTTATTTGGTGAAGATGATGTCAAGCAGTTTACTAATGAAAATGAAGAGTCCGGTGAAACAGAAGTCGACAGTGAACGTTTTATCAAAAAGCTTAAATCAGCTTCAGAAGATCAACGAGAACAATTAATTGAGTTTGCTAGTCAATACTCTATAGTAGGTACCAAAAAAATCGAAGTAAAAAAACTTTTTCAATTAGGAAAATGGCAACAACATTTTACTAAAGTGAGTCAAGTTTCAAATTTAATTTTAAAAGGTGTTATCACTAAGAATGTGTTAACTTCTTTTTTGAATGGGAATTATGAAGAGACAGCTGTTAATTTGGGGTTTCTGGGAGGAAGTGCTTTTTTGGGTCAGTTATCTCAAGAATTGCACGTTATGGGTGAAGCCTTTGTATTGCAAGGGAAAACCTTATTAGGTAACGGATTCAAAGCGGCCTCTCCTTTTTTTAAAAGGGGCACGTCTGCTTTTATGGTGTACGATTTAGTTCAAGCAGTCAAGGAATTAAATTCAAATGATTCAGCGGCTTTAGTCCGCATAGTGGGTGATAGCATTTACATTGGTGTCGATATTGCAGAAATAGGTATCGAAACCGCAGAAGTTTTTGGGCTTTTTGAAGGCGTTTCTGCTATTACGGGTCCAATAGGTGAGGCGATAGGTGCTGTAGTTTTTTTAGGTATGGATATTTATCAGGCTGTACAACATGTTAAGCAGATTGATGCGATGCTGCACTTAACAGGCGGTGAAAAATTTCGTGAGGGTGTACGTGCATTTTTGGGGATGAGTATTGAAAGCTATCTTGAAGATCTTATCCACGAGAAACAATTTTATGAAGAAGTAATAAAGCAAAAATGGGAGTTTTTAAGACAGCACTCCATGATAAAAAATTATTTTTTTCCTACTGAGAAACAAGTTTGTCGCAAGGTTTCTTATTTACAAGCA
>NZ_JBAQZB010000141.1:0-16582 GCF_049790535.1 Legionella sp. | reverse complement strand
TCATTAATGCAGTTAAAAGTATTTTTTTCATATGCCGCCCCTTCTTCCCTAACTCTTTATTATTTAGATGCAAGATCTGTACTAAATTTCAAACTAATTTTTAATTAGCGTTAGTTTGGATAACGTCTGCTTATTACTTCGATTCGCTTGGGCCGAGAATCGACTTTAGTTGCATCTTGAAGCCTTGGCATGAACTTAAAGTCCTGTGCCAAACTTAGAAACGTCGCTTCTCCACTCCTCTTAAGCTCGAACGGATCGAGGTAGAGACTGAATTAAAAAGATTTCTTATCCAAAACTTACGTTAAATTACTATTTTGAGCAGATACAAAATAAGTTTAGTACCAATATAGTTGTTTTTGCCAGCAATTTGTGTTTAAAAAGCAGTAATAAAGTAAATTTAATGGATAATTAATTTTTTAAAATACTTACCTTTTTTTGTTCGCACTCATGAAAAAAGAGATTCATTTCATTATAAAGACATTTCAAATTTTGGATTTCATGACATCCTGATCTCGTTGTATGCTTCAACTTTTTATATCGTTTAATAAAGACTTTATACTCGCTTTGCTCAAACTCATCCAAATCATCAACCGCTTTAAATTGTTCGACTAAATTGTTCAATTTGTTTTTTAATTTTCCAATTTGTCCTTCCTATCCAAATAAATTATTTCTGACTGTGATTAGGATTTAAGTAACAAATAAAGGAAAATAAATATCAATGGCACTAAAGTAATTAATCCGATTAAATTAATGCCAGGAAACGATGAATCAAATGATGTACGCAGCTTAGTATTGGTAAATCTATAGGAAGGGGGGTACTAAAGTTACTCACATTATTGGCAAAAAACTGCGTAGTTACCTGAGGAGGAGAAAATTGTGGTGATGATGATTTAGTAGAAAATTCTGATTGTTCGGGTTTACGCGGTGCTGCAATCCCTTTAACTTCAGAATGTATTTTAATCCAATAATACATAGCATCCATTAACGTATTTAATTCATGCGTTTGTTCCGCCAAAATAGCAAAATTTGTTTTTTTGTCGGTTTTTTTAGATGAACAATAATTTGATTAACCCCTTTTTGCAAAGCCTGGTTTGTTTTAGCAAGATCTGAAGTACTTGAAGGAAATTGCGCTTTTTTTCTTTACTCATGTTTCACTCCCTGAGACATGCAGCTTAAAATTTACACAAAAAACAACTTAAAGGGTATTTTAAAAATGCGCGTACAGCGCAAATGGGATTTTCCTGACTAAAACCCCAATGATGAGTTTACTGAATTAAATCAGCAACACTGTATCTCTCATTCGCTACAATTTTTGCAATAAGTGAATTAATCTCAATCCCCATTTGTTTTTTACATTCTATTGTAAGCGGCCCATTGATCGAAAGTAAGTATTCATCTTGCTGATTTTTCGAAAAATACACCCATAAGGTTTGATTACCTATAGGTCTATCCACACAATCAAAATGACCAGGAAATGAATAATCAAGATTGGCAAAACGCATCTCTGAAGATTTTTTAGTGAAGAAACTAGGAGTAACACTAAGAAGCACTCTCATCCTATCTGGTTGTTGCAGCGGTATCTGCAAATTAAATAGTTTATTCAGCTTAAATTTCATTAAAATACTTTTTTTATTAGCGAGCATACAACTTAAATACTCTAGATAATAATCAATAATCTTTGTAATTAGCTTGGTTTTTTTAAACTGCTTTCTTAGAAAAAGCTTATTCGATATAAATTCCCAGTACTGTCCCATTGATAATCGAACACCTTCTAATCCTTTATTTTTGATTAAATGGGGACAACTCTGATAAGAAGCCGTTTTTAGTAGTTCATCCTCAATACTATTGAGGAAATCAATAAATTGATATTCTTCATTTAAAACAGTATTTATTCTTTTATATTCTGAAAATAAACCGATAACATTTTTGTATAGACTGCCTACTCGACCACCATGAATTAAAGTGATCGGAATTTTATTTTGCTGACTGATCTTATAAAAAACAATGTGACATACTGCAATTAAACCCGTACTCACATTCATATTTTTTTCTTTATGCCAATTTATGAATTTTTTAACTGTTTGTGTATTAATGGAATAATGAAATAAATTCTTTGGCTGATTTGCTGCATCAGATAAATGATAATGCTTGCCGAAACTCAGCATTTTAAAACCCTTATTGTACTTCTGCCAAAAATCAATTTTAGCCTGTAGGTTTTTTTCATAATGATTATTGTTTAATTTAACATAATTTAAATAAGAACCACTTTTTGGTAGCGGTAGCAATTTTTTCCCAAGACTTAGCGCTTCATAACAGAGTTTGAATTCAGCAAATACAATTTCACAAGAGGTATCATCAACAATAATATGAGGAATAACCAGGTGTAGTTCATGTAAGTCATTATTTATTTTATAAAGATATACTCGAATCAACGGTTGCTGAGTTAACGGAATCAGATTCCTCATATTTGTCTGAAATTCTGTTTTAAGCACGCTTTCTGTTTTACTACTTAAAGAAATATCGGTATAGATTAGTTTAAATTGACCTTGTTTATTTACTCTTTGTGTGGGTATTTCTTCATTAAAATTTATCCAAAACGCGGTGTTGTGCGTTATTACATAATCTAAAGCTTGAGCGACATAATCTTTATTGAGCTTGCCATGCAGCTGTATTTGCATTCCAATATTAAAACTGCTCTCCAATTTATTGAGTACCCAAAACATATATTGAAAATCACATACAGCGATCTCTTCAGGAATTGAAATTTTAGCAGGCTCAGTCTGTATTAGAGGCACATCAATGAGGATAGTGGATAATTCATCAACAATACTTCTGGAAATCTTATCAATAGTTGGATCATTAATAAAATATTCTATGGATAGGTTGAGGCTTGGGCAATTCAATTTATCATGAATTTGGTTACGAATATCTAAAGCCATCAAGGAGTCCAGACCCAATGAGAACAACCCAGCTTGAGTAGTTAGATGATTTATATCATCTAACTCTAAAATATGCGCAACAATTTCGCCTAACGTCTGATTCAATAACACCACTCGCTCTTCTTTGCTTGCTTGGCGAAGAGCGTTTAAAAAAACAGGATCTTGTGGGCCCTCATTCTTAATTAGTTCCGATAAATATGCTTGTTTTGGTACATAGTTAAAATAAAGCTCCCATTGAATAGGACATAGCGCTATTTGTGGCAGCTTACTTGATAATAAAACATCAAGAATATTGATATTGTCTTTATCCAATAGCATAAAGCCATGTTGTTGCATTACTTGTGTCAGTTTTGCTGTCATCCCTATTGAGTTAAAAGGTCCCCAATTAATTGCAAGTGCAGGTAATCCCTCTTCGCATCGCAGGTGTGCCAGTCCATCCAAAAATCCATTAGCAGCCACGTAATTTGCCTGCCCTCTAGCGCCTAACAAAGAGGCCGAGGAGGAAAATAAGACAAACATATTCAAAGGAATATGTTTAGTTAATTGATGTAAAATCAACGCACTTTCCATTTTCGCATTCAATACACTGTTCATCTCTTTATCATTAAGGTTAACAATTAATCCGTCTTGCACGATACCAGCAAGATGAAATACACCTTTCAAAGGTTTAGAACGGTCATTAATCTCTTCAATTATTCGTTCCATTTGCTGATAATTACTGGCGTCAACCTCATAATGCGTGATGACTATCTCTTTTAGTCTTGAACTCTCAATGAGTGCCTTTGTATCTTTAGAACATGCAGAGCGACTGGTAATTACAATCTGTTTCACTCCCCTATCGATAAGGTATTCAATTAATAATTTTGCCAGCGCGCCCGTACCACCTGTAATTAAATAACTTGCATCTTGACTAAATAACTTTTCTTTTGGCGTCAAATTGATAGGTAATTTTTTTTTCTTCAATCGGGGGATGTACAAGGAACCTCTAACCGCTAATTTGTTTTCAGTATTATTGGTGTAATATATATATTTTAAAGCAGCAGTTATGACGCTATTCGCATCCAAATCAATTGTGTAATTTCTTGTAAATTCCAACTCATTTCTAAAACTATTCCAAAAAGAACTGGCCATTGTATGATAAGGATTTACTCGGTCATGTTCGCTAATTGCATATGCATTTTCTGTAATTAATATAAAACTTTTAGGGCGTGATTTGAACATTCTTTGGCAGAAATGAAAGAGCTCATTAAATTGCTCTTGTTCATAAAGGAAGAGAATATCTTTATTCTCCAGAGACTCTAACTTACTTGGATCGGGTATGAATTGATAATTTAGAGTACCTAATAATTTTCTTACTCTAACTTCATTCGCTGCAATCACCCAAAGCTCAGGCAATTCCACCTGAGTAGATAGTTTAGGCCGAATCATAGTCCACTTGGTAAGGTAGAGGTGTTGCATGCTGGATTCATACGAAATAAAAGTACTGCGGTTAACTTTTCTTAGCTTAAGTTCTTCGATCTCTGCGATTAACAAACCTGTGTTGTTATACATTTTAATGTCAATACACAGCTCATTCTCATTAGCATCATGACGTCTGGTTAAATGTACCCAAAAATTTCTTGGCGCTTGCTGATAGGTGATCATGCGCGCCATTGCATAGGGTATATAAGTAGTATTCTCTGCATCATTCATACCAAGTAATAAGATACTTTGCATTGCTCCATCAAGTGTTACCGGATGATAAAAATAGTCTTGGGCATGAGTGGCTTTAGTTAACACAACTTGAGACAATACATTGTCTGCTTTAATATAAACCTCATGAAGAACCTGAAATTCCTCACCATACACTAAAGAGCGTTTTTTAAAGTGTTCATACACTTGTGATAGGTCAATGCGCTTATTAAAAAATGATTTTAGAACATTTAGATTGAGTGATTCAGGTACTCCTGATAAAGGGATGCAATGAATTTTCATTTCAGAAAATGTTTGCCAGTTATCGTCACATTTTGCAAAAACAGTTATCTTATATTTACCGTCATTGTTTGGTTTTACCTGGAGCTGAAATTCCTGACCTTGTTTTGGATATAGAGGACGCTCAATAATAAATTTTTCTAGACAAACTGTATTACTCTTCAATATAATCCTAGCAATTGCCAAGCCCGCTTCAATATATGCTGCTCCAGGAAAAACCACTTTATCAAACACACAGTGCTGTTTAATATAATTTAGATTCTGCAAATCCAATTGATGTGTAAATAAATACTCATTATTTGGCATTGAAAACATCTGTCCTAAAAGTGGATGAACTGCATCAACTTGTACTTTATTCTCGCTTTTTTTATCGGGCCAAAATTCATGAAGATCAAAGATATAATTAGGTAAGGTTACTTTTCTAAATTTATTCTCAGACATTTTATAGTATGAAGTCCAATCAACGTTTTTAACCAGCAAATAGTCTTTAAGTAATGACTTAAATGGAAACTTACTCGATAAATCAAGTGTATTTTTTTCCCCATGCGATGAAGCAAATTGATGTGTTGCTAATAATTGACTGGCCTTAGCAGAACATTCAGCAATAAGTGCTAAACGGTAGGGATAATGCGCTCGACAGGTAGCAGCTGTAAAACAGATAGTACCAAAATCATCTTGGGTAGTTTCTAAATAGTGCTGATAGCTTTTTGTTAAATGATCCAAAGCTGTCTGAGATTTTGCAGATAAAACCAGCATCTGCATTTGCCTTTGTTTTATTTGCTGTTGATTTGTCTCTCCAGCGAATTCCTGCAAGATGATGTGTGCATTGGTGCCGCTGAAACCAAATGCATTAACGCCAGCACATTTAAGTTTTTTTTCTGTATACCAATCCATCGTTTGCAAGGCAATACGCGTATTATTTAATTTAATATTTGGATTTAATTTATGAAAATTTAAATGCTTATAAATTTTCTTTTTTTGTAAAGCAATGACCGTTTTAATAACACTAACAACACCTGAAGCACTTTCAAGGTGACCAATATTGGTTTTAACCGCCCCTAGATAAAGTGGATTACCTTTGTCACGCTGCGTTCCATAAACATTATTAATGGCATTAACTTCGATGGGATCACCTAGTGGTGTTCCTGTTCCGTGGGCCTCGATGTAACTGATATCACTGCTGTGCAAATCCGTTTGACTTAATGCGCTCAACATTACATTTTCCTGACTTTTACCATTAGGAACGATTAAACCTGCCGACTTACCGTCATTATTAACTGATGAAGCCTTGATAACTGCTAAAATTGTATCTTGATCACGCAATGCATCTGACAATCGTTTCAACATAACGATTCCACACCCTTCAGCGCGCGCGTACCCGTCCGCTTGTTCATCAAAGGTTTTGCATTGCCCCTCAGGCGAAAGTGCTTTGGCTTTACATAAAGTAATATTGGATTCTGGTCGTAACAGAATATTTACCCCTCCAGCGAGGGCATAATCAATTTCATGATTTTTTAAACTTTGGCAAGCATAATGAATGGCGACCAGTGATGAAGAGCATGCAGTATCCATACTTAATGCTGGTCCTTTAAAATCAAAGGTGTAAGCAACTCGTCCGGGTATCAGATTCAATACGTTGCCAGTAATGGAATACACACTCAATTCTTCATTAGAAAAACCTGATTTTTCTAATTGCGCATAATACTCATTAGGCCCCACTCCTGCAAAAACACCCGTTAAACTGCCACGCAATGAATCAGGAGTATAGTTTGCATTTTCCAAAGCCTTATAAGAACATTCCAAGAAAATTCGCTGTTGAGGTTCTAATAATTTTGCTTCACGCGGACTAATACCGAAAAAATTGGCATCAAAACATTGAATGTTTTCAATTAATCCCAGTTTATTAACATAAGATTTTCCTGGTGCATCCCTATTGGCATCATAGTATTTACTATTATCCCAACGCTCGATAGGAATATCGCTAACACCATTTAACCCTTGTTCAAGCATGATTTCAAAGGCAGAAATATCTGGAGCCTTAGGTAACGAACAACTCATACCGATAATCGCAATAGCATCATCTTCTTGCTTTGATACTGCATGCATTGCTGAATTACTAATTAATTTTGTATCAAGCTCTGATGCAATGTAATGCGCCAATTTATTAATTGTTGGGTAATCAAAACCAATATTGACCGCTACTTTAAGTGATGGGTCCAACATTTTCTTCAGCTTGGCTGCCATTTCTGTCATCATAAGTGAATCAAAACCAAGCTCAAAAAATCCTTCATTTTCATCTAAATCGGATAACTCTAAGATGTCCTTGCATAGATCACGTACCATATTGATGCACGCTTCAATTCGTTTATCAGGGCTAAGCCCGAGATAAGCATTGAGCCAAGGCGATAAATTATTGGTATCCTTAGGATGCATGCTTGCGACATTCAGACTGTCAAGCAAATTTTTATAAAATAAAGGCAGTGGTTTAGGTACAAAATCCAGCATGAAATTAAGGTATTCGGGTGAGATAATGGTGACATAACTCAACTCATTACCGATAAGTGTTTTAATAAAAGACTGGCCTTGTGCATTCGTTATTAAGGCCTGCTTTAAACTGTGTCCCTGAGATCGGTCTTTAGCCATTCCTACTTCACCCCAGGGTCCCCATTGAATGGATGTACCAACTAGTTCCAAACGTTGCCGTTCAGCAATCAATGCATCGAGAAAACTATTCGTAGCGCTGTAAACTGCTTCTTTATTGCTTCCAAATACGGAGGCAATCGAAGAATAGACAATAAAAAAGTCCAAATCATAATGTTGACTAAGCTCATGCAGATACCACCCGCCTTTAACTTTTGCAGAAAATACATAATCTACATCATCATCCTCATGTTCAAGCAATGGGGCTTTAATGCCTGCTCCTGCGGCATGAATAATTCCTTTTAACTGTCCATCAGCATTGATCTCTGTTAGCAAATGACGTAGCTTTTCTTTATCAGTACTATCCATACTGATCGCACGAATAATTCTACCGGTATAGTTAGCTTGCATTTTTTTAATGGCATCATTGATTGCTGGCTTATCAACATTTCTTGCGGTAAGAATTAACTCTCTTGCCCCAGCGGATAATAATGCTTGTGCTGTCACTAAACCTAAACCACCACATCCTCCAGTAATCAAATAACGGCCTTCACCAGATAAAAAAAACTTTTTATCTGCCAAAGGAGTTTTCTTTAAACGAGCAACCCATCGTTTCTCTTCACGATAAGCAATCATATGTTCATAATTTTGGCCATGGTTATAATTGATTTCATCAACTATGTGCCCTAAATTGTTTGGTGTATCCTTTTTATCCAAATCAATAAGAATGGTTCTAAATTGTGGTAGTTCTAAAACAAGAGTTTTACAAAAACCGACAAGCGGACTATTATTTAAATTAAGTTCACCCACAGCAAGCTCAGCGATTGCATTATTAGTGAGCACAATTAGATGTGGTTCTACGGCTTGACTCGTTAATTTTTTAACCAAATCCAGTAATTTTTTTATGAGTTGTTTTTGAATTTCAAAATGTACCTCAATATCGCTTGATGACGTTGAATCTAAAGCAACAGCAAAAATAATTCCTTCAAGTTTGGCTAACGAATAATCTTCATCTTCAAAAATAATATTCAATCCCAGTTCTTTAAAGCCAGCGGCTTGTGACCTAGCACCAATGAGTAACCAATTATTGCCCTGCATTTTTCGATTATTTTTATCATAGATTTGATGCTCCCATTGCAATTGAAAACACCAATCTTGGGGCAAAGGAGCATCTTTTAGTTTATCTTTCTCTGCAAACCAGTGCTCTTGATGTACAAACTCGTAAAGTGGCAATGTAACTTTTTCAAACCGAGTCCGCAAAGAAGCATAAAAATCAGACCAAGGCACAAAGAATCCAAGTTCATAAGCCGCTTGCATTTGTTCCAAAGTACTTAATCGCTGAGATGTTTTATGTGCCTTTTTAATTTGATAAATGGTGTACTTTTTCCTTTCAATTAGTGCTGCAGCCTCTTTGGTATTATTCGCTTTAATTGCAACTCGAAATAAAAAATGATCCCGACACGTTGCTGCGGTATAGGCTATATCCGCAAATTCATAGTGCGTAGTTGTTAAATAATTCTGATAAGTGGTAAGCAGTAATTCAAGGGAAACTTTGCTTTTTGCTGACAGTACTAAAAGTGATTGCCGCGGCAACGTACGCGCTTCTTTTTTTACAGAAGGCGCTTCTTGCAATATAATATGAGCATTAGCGCCACTAAACCCAAATGAGCTAATGCCTGCACATCGTAAATTATGTTCTTTAGACCAATCCATAGTGCTTAAAGGAATAACCGTATTGACTAATTCAATCTTTGGATTAAGTTTTTTGAAATTAAGATGTTTAAATAATTTATGGTGTTGTAAACTCAAAACCGCTTTGATAACACTAGCTACCCCTGAAGCACTTTCTGCATGTCCAATATTTGTTTTTACTGAACTCATGTAGAGTGGATTTTCTTTACTGTGAGATTCAGCAAAAATTTTCATCAACGTATTTGCTTCGATAGGATCACCCAATGGAGTCCCAGTAGCATGCGCTTCGATGTAGTCAATATCCTCGGGTACAAGTTTTGCCTTCGCTAAAGCGCTCCGAATCACCTCCTCTTGCGCCGTGCCATTAGGTATAGTAAAACCACCTGTTTTACCATCACTATTGATTGAACTTCCTTTGATCACAGCCAAAATATTATTCTTATCATCAAGCGCATCACTTAAGCGTTTTAAAACAAGCACACCACACCCTTCACTTCGTGCATAACCATCAGCATCTTCACTGAAAGACTTACAACGACTGTCAGGAGATAACATTCTGGCTTTTGACAGCGTGATATTAGAATCAGGGGTCAATAATATATTTACCCCTCCAGCAAGAGCCATATTGCAATCACCTGATTGCAAGCTTAGGCACGCATTATGAATAGCGGTCATTGATGAGGAGCATGCGGTATCAATTGCTTGTATAGGACCATGAAAATCAAACGAATAAGCAACACGACCTGGGATAGCGTTTAACACATTTCCCGTAGCAAAATAAATATTAAGATCATCTAAATTGCTACCCAGACTCATGAGTAAACGCGGATATTCATTGGTGCCACAGCCCACAAAAACCCCTGTATTACTGTCTTGAATCGTAGTAAGAGGCAGATTGGCATTTTCAAGTGCGTGATAGCTTTCTTCCATGAAAATACGTAACTGCGGCGACATAAGCTTGGCCTCTCGCGGGCTGATGTTAAAAAATTCGGCATCAAAATTTCTTACATTTTCAATTAAACCCAATTGTTTTATATAAAGTCGCCCTATGGCATTCACGTCAGAATCATAAAATTTTTCATTATCCCAACGGTCTAAAGGAATATCGATCATGCCACTTGTACCCTGTTCCAATAAAGATAAAAAAGCATCAATATTCGGTGCTTGTGGATAACGACAGCTCATACCAATAATCGCAATCGGCTCATCATTTAGAATATTAATTGATGGTTGTCTAAAGACTGGTGTAGGCATCATCACCTGGTGTAAATGCCGTGCCAATTTATCCAGAGTTAAAAAAGAGGAAGACGACATTTTATAACGATGCGCAAATAAATCATAAAGAAGCTGATCCAACTCTTCCAATAAAGGTTGTGTTAGTCCTAAAGAGTCAAAATCCTGATGTTCATTAATGCTGTCTTTTTTTAAAAGAATTTGCATTTGTTCGCCAATTTTGGCTTTGATCGTTCCTAGTTGTTCTTCAGGAGACTGTAAATACAAGTGATTCAACCAATGGAGATCGAGAGTATTTACTCTTGATTCATGCCAATAGGATTGTCTATCAAAATAATACAATGGCAAATTAACTGGCGTATATTCCACATTATCAACTTCTAATTGGATTTGGTCTCCTTCTAAATAAGATGTATAAATTAAATTGGCATCATGGGTTATTTTTTTAATTTCTTTTTTACGCTCTACTTTTTTCCATATAAAGTCTTCAGATTCAATTTTTTTAATTAATGTCTCTTTATCATCAGCAATGATGGCACACCGAAATTTAAAATGATCACGACAATTAATTAAGGTATAACAAATATCCTGCAAACATGCAGTCGATGCCTGCAAATAATGCACAAAATTTGTCAGCATCTGCTTTAATGAGTACTCACTCTTTGCTGAAAGGACAAAACATTGAGCCTCCTTACACTTTGAATTGGTTACATTAAATGCTTGCTCGGGCGCCTCTTCAATAACGGTACTCACATTGGTACCCGTAAAACCAAAATTAGAGATTTGTACATACCTTTTTTTATCTTTCTGTTTACTAAAAGCAGTTGTCTTAATGGGTAACAGTGCCGGAATAGTCTCTGGATGAATTGAACGACCGGGTGTTGAATAATGTAAATTAGGCGGAATCATTTCATGTGTTAATGCACCCACCGCTTTAATAAGTGAGGCAATACCGGATGAAGAAATACTATGACCAAGATTACTTTTTAAGGCACCAATAACCAAAGGCTTCTCTTGGGAATGATGTCCCTGGTGGATTTGTTGGATGGCTTTAAATTCAACTGAATCCCCCACGACTGTACCTGTTCCATGAGTTTCGATATAATTAATATCACTCGCCGTCAAATTAGCTTCATCCAATACAGCTTGATGCAAGGTACATTGCGCTTTGAGGTTAGGCGCTACTAAAAGCGTTCCATCATTGCCATCTTGGTTCATAACAATGCTTTTTACTACCGCATAAATAGTATTTTTATCCTTAATCGCATCGCTTAAACGCTTAACAAGAATTACCCCACAGCCTTCACTACGTACATAACCATCTGCATGTGCATCAAAGCTACTGCATTTATCACTAGGAGATAACATGTGCGCTTTAGTTACCCCGATAAAACTTTCTGGACACAGGCTTAAATGAACACCACCGACAAAAGCCATGGAACATTGCTTATTTCTTAGAGCGGTTACCGCCAGATAAAGTGCGGCAAGTGAGGAAGAGCAGGCTGTATCCACAACCATACTTGGCCCTTTTAAATTGAGAAAGTGGCTCAATCTTCCAGCTGCCGCACTAGCGGCGGAACCTAACACAGTGTAGGCATTAAATTCTATATTATCTTTATAATTTAACTGACCATAATCTTGGGTGGAAGCTCCACAAAACACACCCGTGTTTGAATCATTTAAGGAGTCAAGCGTTATATTCGCGTGATTTAAAGCACGAATAGCGACCTCTAAAAAAAGACGGTGTTGTGGATCCATTTGCTTTGCTTCAATGGAGGATATTTTAAAAAAATTTGCATCAAATAAATGAGGATCGTTTAAAAATCCACCCTTCTTACCAATTATTTTGTCCGCTTTCTCTCTGTCCACATCATAATATTCGTCAATATTCCAGCGATTTTTAGGTACTTCTTTAATGGAAGTTTGTCCTTGCAGCAACATCTCATAAAATGCGCCAACATCTTCAATGTCTAAATGAATGCCAGGAAATTGACAATTCATCCCAATGATTGCTATGGGTTCATTCATAAGATCATTTCGATTATTTTGCTGGTTTTTTTTTACCACGTATCATGCTCCCAAATATGAACTGACTCTGGAGATTATGTTCACACAAAAAATTAACATAACAATAATAGAAAAAGTTCGCAATGAGAGGATCACTCATTAAAGATTTTTACGAAAAACCAAGAATGATTATTCAAGAGTGTTTGATTTAATTTACTTTAAATTTTGATGTTATTACCCATAACTTAGTTACTCTGCATCCATTCCCTTCATTATATTTGTCTCTCTTATCGATTCAGTTAATGTACTATAGTTTATATAGTTGTAGATCATATTTTCAAGGCTGGATGTATGAAAAAAATAGGATTATTTATTAGCCTTATTGTAATGACACTTATTATGACGAGTTGCGCGGAAACTTATTCAGGCTATACCACACACTATGTTTTTTATAGTATGGAATCAATAGGAAGACCCAATGTTTCTAAAGAACAACAAAAAGAAACGGATCGAAGGGAGATTCTACGCGAAAAACTTTCTGACATGCCAATTGATAACTCAGGCGTGTGGTAGATTAAAAAATTGCACTTGGACTAATATTGCAGTTGAGAGTCAATACTCTTTCCTTACCAAAGAAAAAGAGATTTACAGGTTTTTACGCTCTGCTTTTTCTGAATTATTAACTATCCCAATATCGTCATTTGCTTTTTTTCTTAAATGATGTTCTTTAGTGACCTTTTTCACCGCAGTAGCCTGCACACGAGGAGATGTTTTAGTCTTTTTTTTCTCATCAGTTCGCTGAGAGCGTTGAGTGTCTTTCGCAACTCGTCCAAATTCAAGCAGCGAAGTTTGTGGTATTGCCCTATAATTTTGCTCCAGAATATCATAGGAAACAATTAACATCGATTTTTCCATAATACTATACGCTTCTTGCCAGTAATCCAGCATATGGTGACCGTTTTGTATCCATGCATCAACGTTCATTTCTAATAATTTTTCAGGATTATGAATATTTAACCAATCAGAAAGATGAATATAAGATAAATTTTGCAAAGTTCTCATATTCAATGCCATTAGTTCATGAATGGGTTTTTCTAAAGAATAATAATTTTTTTGATTTAAATTAAAGTACATATTAATCTCCTTGCATTATATATACCGCCTAAATGCAACATTTCAGATAATTATTATTTTTTTGCGGGTTTCATGATGATTTTTTTTCATTTATTTAATTATAGCATAGTTAAATTCCTTCTCTCAGAAAACATACTTTTCCGCAAATTTTTATAGAATTTATCTTACAAAAAAGAGAGGGGCTAATAGCATGTAATCAAGAACACAATTCAAAAGTAGATTAAAAAGTTAATGCTTTAAGCCATATGACTTGGCGAAAATATTGGGAACTGCTCATTGAACTCAAAATTAATCCTTACAGCTAACCTAAAAGATTTTCCTGTAGACTACTTATCAATGTTTAACATTAAGGGGATTGCGCAAAAAAATAAGGAATGTTTTTTAAGTACGATTAAAGTCATCAAAAATTAAGAAAGCCACCCCAAACGCTTGAGCAGTATATAGCAACTTTAAATGATAAATGTCATTTAAATAAAATCGCATTTTTTTATTAATCAAAATAAAATATCTCTTATTTAGCCAGAAAGCAGTTGCAATAGGAGTATTAAATCAGTTCTGATTATTAAGTGATCCGGCTTTCATAATGAGATTAAGCAGGTGCGCCACGTGTTAATAACAAAATAAGAAGAATAATTAAGATTAAACCCACACCACCACTAGGATAATATCCCCATCCACTACTGTAAGGCCAAGCAGGTAAGACAGCTAATAAAACCACAATTAAAATTAATAGTGTAAGTAAGTTCATCAGTAATTCCTTTTATGAGTTAAGTTTATTAATCATTTAATTACTTCTTGGTAATATTAACATCACATAAATTAAAACTCAGAGAAAATAACCTCTCTGAGTTTTAATAATTTTTTTAATGAGCTGGGCCGTTGCCACCACCATTATCAGAACCCACATGACTACTTCCGGTATTATCCATTCCATCATTTGTTGCAGGGGCAGGATTGGGATTTACATTTGGATTTGTGCTCTGACCATTATTAACACCAGTATCATTATTAACTCCTGAACCAGTGCCATTATCCGTATCTGTAGTTCCAGTGCTATTTCCTGTATTGACACCAGTACTTCCAGTGCCAGAGTCACCAGCACCTACCGCATATGTAGAAGAAAAAATTACCATTGACGCTAAAAGCAAAATTAATTTTTTCATGACTTCTCCTTAGCTTATTTTTTACCCACTCTAAACTATGTCTCTTTATACTAATAGAACAATAAAGAAGGTTATGCAACTTTTCACAAAACGGTTTTTTTTCTAAATAAGATGGAAATAATAAGCTAAATACTACTAGATTAAGGGTATATTTTAAAAAAAACATAACCACACGTTAACCTAAAAATAAATTATTTAAGCATTTAATTTTAGAAAATAATGGGTTTTTTATGATAAATTTCAAACAAAAACTCGAACTTTTGGCAAAGAACTTCAATTTAAAAAGCGGATAGCGAAGAGTCGACATCGTTAATCCTGTTATTGAATATCAAGAAAATAAAACATTATGATTTAAATATACACCAATTTTTCTTATTAATGATTCAAAGAGCTCATTATCAAAGGTGAAGCACCGACACGAATACAATACCATCGTTATGAAAAAGGCTGTCCTTTACATCCGTTAATTCAAACTAAACCTCATGTGGCCTTTATAGTGAGTAGCATTGACAAAGCAATAAAAGGAAAAAATGTTATTCTTAAACCCTACTATCCTTTCGCAAAATTTCGTGTGGCAATGATTGAAGAAAATGGCTTTCCAGTTGAGTTCATAGAAACTAGTTTGTATGAAAATGAAATATGGAATGATTCCTTACATAAAAACTCGGTTATTTATCCTGATAAAAAGTGATTTAACTGATGAATAAACTAAGAATCACTAAATTTTTTCTCATGTCTTTTTATTTGTGATACTGGAATCATAGTTTCTATTCCTTGTCCATCTTTTCGCTGATCACCTTTCCAGGCATGTCCATAAACCACTTCATAGGTAAGAGGATATTTGCCATTCTCCGTTTGCATACTTAAGTAGTTCTGCTCGAATTGTTTCCAGGAATTTTTTCCGGTTAGACCTTGATTTCGCGCTGAATTAATATTTTTTACCCCTTGAGCTTTTAAAGATTTTAATAACTTATCTAAGGTTTGATAATGAACTGCTAATAACTCCATATCCATTACGGGTTCTAAAAAATGTTCTGACATCAGATAATCCCCAACATCATGCATATCAGGAAATTCATTTACGTGCGCATAATCATTTATTACAGACCACGCACTTTTTAACTCCTTAAAGGTATCAGGCCCTAAAGTGGTAAACATTAAACAACCATTTGTTCTCATCACTCGATTTAACTCGCGAAAAATATGAGGCAATGAATCACCCCAATGAATTACTTGATTCGCAAAAACTAAATCAAAAGTTCCCGTTGCAAAGGGCAGATGCCTCATATCAGCAGCGACTAAAGACCATGTATGCCACCAGCTGTATTTTTTTCGCGCCTGTACTAACATCAGCTCCGCCAAATCCAGACCAACAATTTGAGCCTTAGGGTACATTTGTGCCAACTTACGTGAAAAAAATCCCGGACCACAACCTAAATCAAGTATTCGTTGTGGTGACATTTTCAAATAATGCAAACGTTCCAACAAACGTGTACCGATTTCTTGCTGTACCTTAGCGACAAACTCATATTCTGTGGCATGTTGGTTAAATGCCTTGCTAATTTCGTGTGTAAGAGTCATCATAACAACCAGGAAAAATTAGGGAGTCCAACGTTTTTGCGTCAGAAGCTATTTATTGTAACACAGAGTTTGCGTTTACCTTCAATATGCATACTTTGCAATCAATTTCATAAGGGAAGTCTTGCAGTTTGTAAGCCGTGTATTAAGTTTATGCCCCAATTAGGATCGGCTTGCCAACATTGCGCCCTACCTTTACCCACTACCACTTACTTAGTATGTGGG
>NZ_JBAQZB010000140.1:0-3664 GCF_049790535.1 Legionella sp. | reverse complement strand
TTGAGTCCAATTCGCCACCGCAGCAATTGTTTCAGTATTTTCATCCGAATAAACCGAAGGATACGCGAATTAAGGCGTGGATTTATGCGCACACCACCTGTCAAGTGAATATGTTGTCTTTATTTGCACACTTATTTTCTACACAGAACACTTTGCCAATAATTGAAAGACTGTTAATCATTAGGTCGTCGGTTCGAGGCCGTCCCGTGGAGGCAAGCCCAGTAAGGGTTTTAGCGTCCTGGCTCGATAATAACTATTACAAATTTTCAAAAACGTTCATCTAAACGTTCCTATTGTCATCTTGATAAGCTCAATTTTATGGTTTAGCTCTAAATTTGAAATCATTTAATTTTAATTCATAAAGCCATAATTCCATGTTTTATGAACTTCTTATGGGGCAAAGACTAATAGTTCAAAAATAATTCTAATGGACTTATTTATGAATTAGAACTCAAGTCACTCTTCTAAAAATTTAATAGAGAGGAAGATCAGGATTGTCTTACTTTATTGAGCTCAATTTTTCTACTTACATTTCTGCAGCTTATAGCTGAGTATTAAAAATACAAGAATATTTGCTCTTATCCAAATACAAATAACAACATTGACATTTGTGAGTTAAAAACATACAATGTGCGCCTTTATTAATTGCATTCATTTTGCAGTTGAGAACATCTTATGCGATTACTTTGGAGAAATTATGGGTAAATCAGGCCTTGCTCAATCAGATATAGCTTTAAATGACACTAATTTACTCTCATCAAAAGGATGGTATTATTTTGATCAGTTATTGATTGGGTTTACTTACCTACAACCATTTAAGCTTACCTCAAATGGTATGCAACAAAAGAAACGGATAAAAAATAATACTCAGAATGGATACATTGAACGAGAAATTCATGGAGCAATGCATGCATCAAGAGTAGCTTGGTCTACGGTGATGTTACACCGTTTATGCCTACAACAGTATCCCGATCAAGTGCAGAATAAAATACAAGCTTTAATGAAGTTTAGTAATTTAAGCGAAGAAGAGCTCTTTTGCTTAATCCGTTATGTAGGGTTGGGGCATGATGCAGCACGAGAAGGGGACGGATCAGATAGATGGGAAAGTGAAAGTGCTACCTACATTGAACTTTTTTTGAAAGAACATGGTCTTAACCCCCAATTAGCTGCACTATTTTCTCGCCTTGCTTCTTTAAAAGATAAACCGCAGAAATTAGCAAATTATCTTGCTTCTTATAACTTGGATGAGAATGTTATTGACGGTTTGCAGTATGCGCGCTTGCTTGTCAGCCTTGCTGATTGCTTTGATATGATTCGTTGTAATGGCTCATTTGATTTTGCATTTATTGAGCGAAAATTAGCTGAGGTTTTTCCCTACTCAAAAGATAAAGATGCTTCAGTTTTTTTTGATTATGCAAAACATATGCTGCAGCTATTAAAACGACAAAAAGACCTCTACTTTCCAACCCAATTAATAGGACCCAATAAAGAGAGTTTTAGTCTAGGGGATGGTGAAGAAGATTATTCAGTTCAAGAAAAAGTAAAATTGGAACATGCTGATTATGCCTCTGCAGCGATGCTTGATTCATTAAACCAAGATCTTTATTTTCAGCAATTATTAAATACAGAAGCTCCTGAATGCTCTAATCCTTATGATAAAGAACCTGCCTTCAATCCCTACATTCACGGAACTAATAGTACTGCACTGGCGTTAATGACACAAATAGATTTTCAATTGATGTCAGCAATAGAAATACTTGAACAATATGGATTGGCTCCTTTATGTGGAGAGCTAACGCGAGGGGGATTTAGTACGGCTATGGCTGATGGTAAACCATGCTTTGCAAGACTTAGTGGAGAAGATAATTCTAACGAATATTCATTAAAAAAAGTTATACGCAATTATGCGAAAACTAATAAAACAGTATCTAAAAAAGATTGCTTAGACAATTTACGGTTTTATGGCGCTAATCCATCAAGGAGCTTATTCTCTAGCATCAGTATTATTAATATTTACCTTGCACGCGCAAGGCAACTTGGTATTAATCTTCGAGACATTCCT
Organism: Legionella sp.; assembly: GCF_049790535.1. Lineage (GTDB taxonomy): Bacteria > Pseudomonadota > Gammaproteobacteria > Legionellales > Legionellaceae > Legionella. The sequence goes on along the minus strand of NZ_JBAQZB010000140.1, from coordinate 1,602 downwards.
GAAATTCAATCTTTAGAAAAAGATTTCCAACAATCAATGGATATTTTTTATTTGTACTTGTTATTTTCAACTCATATCGTGGCAAAAAAAGGAATTAAAGAGTTATCTTATAAAGACGAGAATGCATTAGGAGATGAGCTGGAAGAACATTTATCTCTGCAAAAAGTTCTTAAAAAATTACAGCAATCCAATGTTTCAATACAAGAGATTTATAATAACCCAACAGCTGAGAATTGCCAGAAAATCATTGCGCTACTTAGCCTTCCAGAGCATTGTAAAGTTCAACAATTATTTGAATACGTTGAGGAGCCACTAAAAGAACAAAGTAAATATAAGCAGCTAGAAACTCAATGGGAGTACATTGTTCGTAACGTCACTTACTGGAGTTTCGATTATATGCTTTACAAGAAATGTACAGGAAAGTATGAACGAGTTGATTTTCAGCGAGTAGCCCCCAAGCTACTTCATTATATAGAAACATTAGAAAAACGGTTTTTAGTAACAAAAAGCCTTTTTCAGGACTCTCAAAAACCATTGATATTATCTGCTGAAGATTCAGATCTGGTAGAAAACCCTTTGCCAATTATTTTATGTTATGACCAAAGTCGTCATATACGTATTATCTCAATGAACAGCCAAGAATATCGTACTCAAAAGCCACTCAAGCTAGGTGAGGATATTCAAATTATTGCTACAGACACTGAAACGAATATCATACGTTTAAAAGCTTATAGTGATAGACATCATTTAAACTTAAACATCATTTCATTTGCTGATTTAGAACGTGCTCATAGTTCTTTAAGCACAGAACATCCTTTATCTAGCCAACAAGTCTTGCAACCATCAAATGCAGAGTCTAATACCCATAACGTTACAGCTATGGAACAACCTTTACCGGTCCAACCGACCCCTAATCGATCATCAAATGCTGATATTATCGCGCTTCGTAAGTTTTGCGCTCAACAACAAGTACGTTTGAATCAAACTTCGGCTCTCAAATCATTAACGCGTTTTCAAGAAGAAGCAGAAAGAATTATTTTATCCAATCTCTCTTCAGTAGAAAAAAGGACACAATTAAAAGTTTGTGCGCATCATGAGTTTGAACATCGTCATTATGCACCACGATTATTAGCTGATGCTTTAATGTTAATATCCTCATTAGTTTTGGTTGGTCTTGCTGTAGGTATAACCAGAATATTAACTGGTTATAGCTTCTTCTTTAGTGCAGAAAAGACAAGACGGGAAACAGAATTTATTAAAATTGCTGATACAATGGAATTAAGTGCTAGAGCATAGTTATTGGATTCTAATTGCTCCATTGAAGCAAGACAAATAGTCTTTAAAAAGGCTCTAATGTAACTTACCTTACGCAGCGGCTATTGATTAATTTCTAAAAATCCGTATCTTTTGTCGGTTGTTTTCGTAAGGACAAAAGAAAATGAAAACGGATCTTTTAGACATCTACAGTGATTATCTAATTAACGTCAGTTATGGATAAGCTGAGGCTTCATCTGTTCCAGTTTGTTTATTTTTATCTGTGGTTTTCGTGGCTTAAGAGAATAAGCGGCTAATCCTCCTATGAGATTCACAAGAAAATTCATA
>NZ_JBAQZB010000139.1:0-19531 GCF_049790535.1 Legionella sp. | reverse complement strand
GCCATTTATAAAATGTGGCGGTACTAATCACATGCTCTCGGCAAAGCTCTGAAACGGGCGTTCCACCTTCCCCTTGTTTTAAAATTGAGTGGATTTGGCTGTCTGTAAATTTTGATCTTTTCATGAAAAATCTCCTTCGTCATAGCGTACGAGAAAATTCTACTTTTGACACCAGTTATTTTTCGGGGGGACTACCTTAATCCAAAGCTGGTTTTTCTGCTGTAGTGGTCCTAATGGGGCATTCTGCTAAATGAACCGAGTGTTTTCAATAAGTTTGATGAAGTAAAAAATAAGGAAATAAAATGAACAAAAAAATAATTACTGCAGTATTCTTAGATATTTGTTTTATTGGTTGCCTTCTTCTTGGATCATGTCTTTTGTTTGCAGATTCTATAGATAATGCCAATCAAGGTTTTGTCGCATATTAACGGGTGGTTCCTTAAATTGTTTTCATAAGATAGTCAGTTAACATTCACTGCAAGAATGTCACATTATTTCCCAAATTTATCGTTTATTAAGCAAGTCAATTCAACTATTTTTATATCTTTTCCTTTATCATTTTTTTCATTATCTTGATTAACAATTTTAGATAATTTTCTACCTCTTTCAAAACCCGTATTATAAGCAATTTTAAATAAATCACTTTTAACTATTTGATCAATTAATAAAGGATTGTCGCATATCTCATCACCACTAAAAGTATTTGAACCATACTCATTGCTCAATTTATATAAGTTATTTCTTAAAAATTCATCAATTTTTAACTGATGTTTTAAATGTTCCTGTATATAATTCTTTTCAGAAACTTTTATTAAATCATGAGGGTTAATGGTAAATAATACACTGGTGTTATATTTAATTTCCTTAAATGTGAATTCTGGAAATGAGTGATCACCAAAAGATTTAAATCTGTACTTTCTCTCTTTCTCTTTAAGATCAAAGTAATCATCATCAAATGATAGCTGGTATCGTGGATTGATTATGGAAAATATTATGTTAATTTTTTTAAAAAAAGATCTAATTTTGCCAAATTTTTGCTTCTGCAACATAACTATTACTCGAAAAATAATATACTTTATATCCAATGCTATTTTCTATCGCTAAATCAGTAGAACCTTTTTTAAATTGAAAACATGTAGCAGGGGATGTTTCAATGCAAATAGTACCGTGTCGCAAAGAATAGTCATTGTGAACATGTCCACAAATGATTAGATCGATATTAGATTGGCCGATAGTTTCAAAAAACTTATCCTTGTTTTCCAGAATATAATTATCAATTAAAGGTGTTTTTACTTCAATAGGATGGTGGTGCATTATTAATGCAATAGGTTTTTTTCGCTCTTTTTTTAATTCGGAATGAATTAGTAAAAGTTCATTATTAGATAAAAACCCAGTTTCTTTCCCATCAATTTTTGTATTTAAAAAAAAGAAATCCCATAGAGGTGTAGATAGAATCCTTTCTCTAAAAAAATTACCTTCCTTACAAAAGACTGACTGCATGTTACAGATTGAATCATGATTCCCAGGAATCCAAAATATATTTTTATTAAGATTTTTTAATGAGTTGGCAATAATTTCGTATGATTCTACAGTCTCATCTTGAGATAAATCACCAGTTAAAAAAATAGCATCTGTATCAGCTAAATCATCCTCAATTTTACACATAACTTTTTTAAATGCTAAGTTAGTATCAACATTAAATAAATATGAATCATTCTTAAAGAGATGAGTATCTGTAATTTGAATTATTTTTAATGTTTCTTTGTTCAAATTCATATCTATTTTCACCAGATTCTTCAACGGAAAAGACATTTAAAGGGTTATAAGAAGTTCCATAGTCATAATAATCAGTTTTCTCCAGCCGTTTTAATAAATTAATTAAAAAAATTACCAATGGAAGTAAAATAATTGCTGCAAAAATCTTATATATCCATGTATTGAAAGCAATATTCATAATATGTTGAATGGAATATTGGTCATAAAAATTAATAGGATAGGATATTATTACAAGAACAGCGCTACCAACAATACTAGAAATAAGAAATCGATAAATAAATTTTCTTCCATATAAATTTATTTTTAACTTCGACACTATAATATCATTAATAAAATATGCTATTGGCATAGCAAGACAAGAACCTAATAAAACATGCCAGATATTATGATATAGGTTGAAATAAAGATAATAGGTACTAGATTCTATTGGGGATGGTAAGATTGTAATTAGGTTAATAATAAGAATAAATAATATATGACAAATTAATTGCACCCATATAATCCTCCCTGCAAGATTAAATCCGTATACTTCTGTAATGATGGAGGATAAGGAAAAATTTAATGAATAAATTAAACCACTAGCAGCAACATCATAAGATAATACATGAATTACCTTAAATGCCAGTGTATCACAAGTCATCATTATCATAATTGATAGGCCAATGAGTAAGCCATAGAATCTTAATTTATGCATAAGACAACTTACTCATAAAAATTTTGAATAGCTTTAGTAACAACACCGTGAATAGTAAAATTCTTACTTTTGGAGATTTCACTCCCAATTATTTCTGATACAGAGCTAAATATACAGGATTCATCTTCTATAAAAATCTTTCTAAAGCATGGTAACTGATTATTAAATTGAACAAGAACAATATCCCCATCTTGTGCCTGTAATTCTGGGCACACAACAAAAACAGTTCCTTTTTCAAAATGAGGAGCCATAGAGTTATTTGAAATTCTTATTGCAAAAAAAGTATTATTTTTTTCAGCTTTGATTGATATTGTTGCTTTAAATTTATCATAGTGGGGTATAAATTCATGAATTTCTTGTATTTCTAATAGGGGAATCTCAACAAAATTGCAATTTAAATTGTTATTAGAAATAGTGCTTTCTGTTAATTGTCCAATCGTTATATCGAAAAAATCAGAAATAGTTTGTAATGTTGAAAGTGTTGGGTTGCCAGTACCTCTTTTGAGACCGTTGATGGTAGTTAAAGCAATGCCAGTTGATTTGCTTAACTCCGCAGCATCTATTCCTGATTTTTGCATCAAGTAGCATAAGTTATTAGATAAGTTATTTGAATTTAACACAGTAGTGTTTTTTTTTGTGATTATACTTGACATTGTATCACTATAAAGTTAATTTCATCATTATAAAGTTTAATTAATCATTTTAATGATTAATACCAAATTAATTATCATTATATTAACATATTTTTGCTTTTTATGTAGCTGATGTTTTCTATGTGAATGAAACTTTTAAGTAATGGAGACCTAGAAATTAATTCTTAAAATTTTATAGGAGTAACAATTGGAATCAGAAATCAATAATAAGAAATATCCAAAAGTTTTTATTTCATTTCAGCTTTCAGAAGAAGTTAATAAGCTTTTAACTGAGTCCAGTGAAAGATCTGGAAGAAAAAAAATTCCAGAAGCGGCATTACGTCTTGAAGATCATTTGAAGCGCTTTCGTTCGATCTCTGAGTTAAATCAAACTACTTCACATCAACCTGAAGCAAAGGATGCGGATCATGGCTGTACTACGAATCCATAAAAAACAACGAAACTTTGTTATTCTTGATAAGACTTGTTTGTATGATGAATCTTTATCATGGGGAGCTAAAGGGCTGCATGCCTATTTAATGTCTTTACCTGATGATTGGAAGGTACGAGTCTCTGACTTAAAAGAAAGAGCGCGAAATGGTAGAGACGCGGTTCGCGGATTGCTGAGCGAATTAGAACAAGCTGGCTATATTCAAAAATCTACTTGTCGAGATGATGTAAGTGGGCGTTTCGGTGGTGTTGAGTATCTTGTTTTAGAAATTCCGGAATTTAAAAATCAAGAAAATAACCCAGAGACTGAAAAGTCGTCTTTGGTAAAAAATGAACAAAAAACACCGAGCCCTGAAAACCCATCTCTGGTGAGTCCGGAGACTGGAAATTCGTTCCCGGTAAAGCCGACGCTAATAAATAATAATAGAATAAATAATAAGGAACTAAGTATTAAAACAGCAGCAAATAGTGAATTGACCGAATTAGCTGCTGCTGCCTTTTCTTCTGAAGATAAAGCTACTACTCACGAAACATTTTTCTCAACGAGAATACCTCATGACTCTGTAATTGGTGAAAGTCTTACATTAAACCAGATTTCCCGAATTCGAACTTTGGCCAAAAACCTAAACATCAATCAAGTAGCAGAAGATGAAGAACAGTGGTTTTCTGAAATACAGCATTGTGTATTAAACCCAAAGAATTTTACAGCTTGTGGTCGGGATTTCAGTCGGAAATTAAGTGCAATTCGTACAGTGATTTGGCGAGGAGAATGGCAAACGCCTGCAAGCATGGTGCTTGAAAAACAAGATAAAACTGCGTCATGCATGAAAGAGCTTGAAAGAGAATTACGAGAAACTCAGGCGGAAGCTGTGCATTTTCAAAAGTTACTGGTTACAGCAAAAGAACACACCAAGAGTTATTTTGAGGAAATTATCAAAAATGCACGGATAAAAATCAGTAACCTGGAATATAAGATGGCGAATTTTTCAGTTTTTCCAGAGTCAGAATCTAGAAACATAGAGTTTGTTACATCAAAATAAAAAGGAAAAAATAATGAGTGCCGCTTTATCGTATTGTCAGAAAAAATATAAAAAGTCGTGGAATAACGCTTCTAATAAAAAAACGATTTATGATGCGTTTGAGAGGCTTGAAACAGAAATTAAAAAGCTCGATGAGATGATCCAAGTTCATTTGTATTCAGCCATGACCCAATTTCTGGATAGCTTAATCCAAGAACCAGATGATCCCATCAATCCTTTGGAAGTATTTAGCCTTCGCTGCCAGTCCATTTTAGGTTATGACCATGAGTCTTTAAACAAAATTGGTCTAGCCCTTGGAGTCATTGCTCTTTCTTTAGCCGTATTAACCACAGGAGCTGCTTTAGGATTTGGGATTGGAGTCGCTCTTTGTTTGTGGCAAACCCCATTAATGTTTATGACGTGCCTTTTAGCTGCAGAAGTTCCTGCAGTTGCTGTGGCTGCTGCCAGTGTCAGTGCAGGAGTTGGTACAGGCATTTTGTCGGGCTGGCTCTTTTTTAAAGAGCCTCGTGTAAAAACTGCTTTAAGCCACTGTATTGAAACAGTAAAAGAACGTCATTTGTCGGATAAAGAGACCGAAATAAATCAAGAAAGCAGTAGTGAGTTGCACCAAGTAATTCAATAAGAAAAAACTATTAAATTAATAAAAGGAAGTCATTGATGTTAGTTCTGTGCAGACGAATAGGGGAAACATTGATAGTAGGGGATGAGGTGAATATCAAGGTTTTGGATGTGGAAGGCAATCAAGTCCGTTTAGGGATTAACGCGCCGAAGGATATTATCGTACATCGTGAAGAAATCTACTTACGCATAAAACAGGATAAGAAAATTAAAAAAGAAAACGAATAAACCAATCGTTCGCGCATTAGAAGAAGAGCTAACATCCTTTATAAGGAAATTTTATGAAAACAATTAATAAAATAAAGTTAATCAGCCTGGCTGTATTGTTAGGTGTATCTACTGTTTTAGTCAGTTGCGCTGCAACTCAGAAATTTAAACGTGTACAAAAAGCAGCCTAGTGCCATTAAGAGGTGGAACAATGAAACAATTGGTTAAAACAAAAACTCAAAAGGCTGTGTTTTGGTTTATTGCCTCTTTAGTAGCCTTGCCCAGCCAATGTTTTGCTTTAGGCTCAGGGGTTACTCCTGAGATGATCCTTCAAAATATTATTGATTATTTAACGGGTGATTTAGCGCGAGTAGTCGGTGTTGGTGTGGTTGTTGGTGCAGGTTATATGTATTTAGAAACACAACAAATCCAGAAAAAGACCTTTGTGCGCATTGTGGTGGGCATGGGGCTGATTTTAGGTGGATCAACGTTAGCTGATATGTGGTGGGGGTAGGGCAATGCAAACACTCAATGTATCAGATGAAAATACCTTGTTTTTAGCATTAACTCGCCCTGCAATGAAACTTGGGGTGACTATGGATGCGTTTTTTATTAACGTCATTGTTGCCTTTTGTGTTTTTGTGATTGCTAAAAATCCCTTTTGGGCTGCGGTATGGATACCATTACATCTTGTCTGTGCTGTTTTATGCCGTATGGATGTGAATTGGTTCCAGCTCTTTTTAGCCAGAAAAAAACTGATTAAATCGGGTAATCAAGAACTTTGGAAAGGAGCAAGTTATGAACCTTTCTAAGATTAAAAGTTGGGTACAAAAGGAAGTAGGGGTATCTCGCAATATCCCTATCACTCACTTAAGTGCGCCCGATGTATTTGAAACTCAAGATGGCCAACTCGGTGCTGTGCTTAAAATCAGGGGAATCCCTTATTTAACTACAGAAGCTGCAGACTTAAAACGTTATCAGCAGACTGTGCATCATGCATTATTACAGCTTGGTTCTGAGTTTATGATTATGGAAACGGTACATCGCCGCTTTGAATCTACTGCTTTATCAAACAAAGGATTTCGCAACACGTTTAGTGAAAGCCTTCATAATAAATATCACAGGCAGTTTTCTAAAGGGCTTTACGTTAACGACATTTATTTAACAGTACTTTATAAACCCGGTTTATCAACCCCTTTAAAACGAGGGTTGATGCAACGAGGTTTATCGTGGATGCATCATTCGATTGATAAAAACGTCATTGAATTACGAGGATCTAAGCGTGCTCATGGCATGAATGCCTTAAATCAGCAAATCAATCAATGGATGTTAGTTTTAAACTCATTTGGAGTAACCCGCCTTGGAGAAGGAGAAAATGGAGAAAATCAATTAATTGAGTTCCTATCCCTAGTGCCTAATGGAGGAAAGAAAACAAAGCTCTCTACGGCATCAACTTATCCGATTCAAGCCAATACAGTAAAACAAGTAAAGCCTTTGAGCGTGCATTATCCACGAGGGCATCTAGGACAATATTTAGCAAATCATCGACTATTTTTTGGCAATGCCATCCAATTTCAAGGAAATGGTCAAAATGAGGCGCATTTTGGGGCAATGCTTTCCATTAAATCCTATTACCGAAAAACAAAACCCTCTTCTTTAGATGCGCTCTTAGCCTTGGATTGTGAGTTTATACGCACCCAAACCTTTATCTCATTAGAGCTTGGAGCCAGTATTGAGGCTATAGACTCGGCACAAAGGAAAAAGATAAGCAGCGAAGACCATGCAGCCTCACAAGTTGAAGAACTCAGTGAACTTGCTGATTTGGTGGCCAGTGGTAAAGCTTCCGTAGGATTACATCATCAAACCATGATGGTTTTGGGCAAGACCCAAGCGCAATTGGATGAAGCAGTTTCCAAGGCGACTCAAGCGTATGCCAGTGCTTTTATCCCAGTGGTACGGGAAAGCTTGGGGCAGGACATTTCTTTTTATGCGCAAATTCCGGGTAATTCACGATTTATTGCGCGCGCTGCACCGATTACTTCAGAAAACTTTGCTGATTTTTGTTCCTTACATAATATGCAAAGCGGTAATCGTGAGCAGTGTATGCTGGATGAGCCAATTACTTTAGTGCGCACACCACAAAATACTCCCGTTTTTTTGAATTACCATAAACTCGGACATCCTAATAATCCTGTCTCAGGACACAGCTTAATTATTGGGAGCAATGGTTCAGGAAAAACAGCCTTGGCGTGTTTTTTAGATTCCGAAATGAATCGCTTTTCAGGACATCGTACCTTTCTTCTAGATCGTAATGAAGGAGCAAAAATTTATATTTTTGCCTGTAATGGAGTTTATCTCAAATTAGATCCTACCTCACAACAAGAATTTACCATGAATCCATTGCAGCTCCCAGATACAGCAGAGAACCGGGAGTTTTGTAAGTTATGGGTGGGAACTTTGTTATTAGATGCAGGAGAGACGGGGCTTGATAGCTCCATTACCGAGGCTATTAATTTGGTGGTTAATTACGGTTTTGATCATTTAGCTCCCCAAGACCGTACCTTATCTCATATTGCTGGGTTATTTCCAATCGATTTTCCTCGCTGGCCTCAGTTACGACGTTGGTTGAGAGCTCATGCAACATGGGATGAAGGACAATATGCTTGGGCATTTGATAATGCGTCTGATTCATTAAGTTTGGATGTGGATAAAATGGGGCTGGATATCACTTATCTGATGGACTCAGTTCCACCACACATCAGTGCGCCTTTTTATATGTATATTCTGCATCGGTTTAAATTGAGTTTAACAGGGCAGGTGACTTCGTTTGTTTTTGAGGAAATGTGGCAGGCTCTCAAAGCCCCTTTTTGGAGTGAGGTACTGGAACATTATGTACCTACCATTAGAAAGCTCTATGGCCATATCGTGGGGCTAACTCAGTCTCCTGAATCCATTGTGAACTCGCCTATTAATCATATTTTGTTGAATAACTTAGCTTCTTTGATTGTGTTTACCAATCCGAGCGCCAACAAACAAGTGTACGTTAATGAATTGCACCTGACTCCGGCCGAATATCACATAGTACGTTCTTATCCTGCTAATGCCCGTTTAATGCTTTATAAGCAAGAGCAAGAGTCTATTTTATGTCATGTGGATTTTAGCGCAATTCGTAATGAGCTTTCGGTGCTTTCTGGAAATGTGAATTCAGTGCGTCGGATGGATGAATTGCGCCAGCTTATGGGGCGAGATGCCGCCAATTGGTTGCCTGTTTTTTTGGAGCAGAACAAATGCGCTTGAAGTATACACTGACCTTTATTGTATTTTGGGGATTAAGCAACTTAATGGTCGCTGGCAGTTTTGCTGATCCTGTAGGCGATTCAGCAATTATTGCTAAATTGGTCGACCAGCTTCGGCAAATGGAAAAACAATACAAACTTTTGGATAAAACTTATAAAACGCATGATGCCCAGCTAAACGGTATTAGGCAGTTAAATAAATACAACAGTGGTCACTCAGGTTATGGTCATTTATTTAATTCATTATCGGATGTGCGGCGAAGACAATCTGCCAATACTTGGAAAGAGTCCTTAAGGGGAATTTCAGGCGGCAATCCAGCGCGTTATAAGGAATTGGTGGGTGCCTATGAAGCACAGCATGCTTCCTTAAATAAACAACGTTTTAGCCAAGGGGCGTCCTTCAATCGTGTCGAACGATTTGAAACAGAACGTCAAGTAACCCAAGCGGTGGGTATTGAAAGTGAGGTTTTATTTAATGACATCAATGACAGTTTAAAGCGGATTCATGATTTATCCCAGCAAATTGAAAAGGCGGAGAATACCAAAGCGGCAGTGGATTTAAACTCCCGTTTACTCACTGAAATTGCCTACATTGAAGTACAAAAACTTAAGGCACAATCCTTGTTAAATCACCTAATGGTTTCCCAATCAGGCTCAGGCCTTACGGATGAGGCAGAACTTTCTCAATATTTGGCGCCTTAATGATTTTTTGGAGAAGTGAATGAAAAAAACAATGCAGATAACCGTTTTATTAGTCATTACAGGATTAGGAGCTTGCAGTAAGAATTCTGAGTTAAGAGCACCTTGCCCCGATTTTGGAAGATATTGTGCTCAAACCCCAATTAATTCAATAAATGAATCAAATCATTCCATTTAAAGGAGAGCATGATGCAAAAGCTATTTGTTATAGGGAGTTTTATTGCCGTGTTGTTTTTAACAGGATGTTCGAAAAATCCCTTACAAAAGATGTCTTCCGAGGAGGCCGCACAATTATTGGTTAATGCGTGTACTGATGCAATGGAGGCTATGGGGGTTTATGAGCCAGGTATTAGTTCCAGATATGCTCAGTGTATGGAGCATCGAGTTAAAGAGGGGTTTGATTGCAATACTCTTTATGGGGCAATGGCAAAGCAATTCATGCAGCAAGGAATACATGTAAGTAAACGACAAGTTCAGGATTCTACTTTTTATGCGCAGATCCGTGAGGAACTCAATCTTCGCGCTATTTTTTCTAAATAGGAACTCATGACATGTCTGCACCTTATTATACAACTTTAGTGGCTGAATTTATGAATAAAATGGATGCAATGACCACTTCATTTTTAACCACTAATTATCAAGCATTAGCTACTTATATGGCAGCACCTATTGCGGCATTGAGTACGCTTTACATCATTATTCAGGGTTATTTAATTAATGCAGGCGTAGTGCAAACCAATACAAATTCCTTTCTTAAAATGGCGTTCACTATTGGGCTTATTAATATGTTTGCTCTGAACTGGCTTTATTTTAGTGATTATTTCGTAGGGCTTTTTCTTCATTGTGCTTCCAGTATTAGTCATGTTGTGGCGACTAGTTCATTTCATGTCCCCCCTGCCTTTGACTCTGGTTCAGGGGTTAATGATGCCTTACAAACCGTGCTTACCGAAAGTGTGAATACTGGGGTAGAAATCATGAAGCAGGGAAGTTATCGCAATTGGGCTCCTTTGTTTATTGGCTGGAACTTTATTCTCGGAGGCACAGCAGTAGTAGGCTTTGCCCTGATTGAAGTGGCGTTGATTAAATTTTGTTTGTGTATGCTGTTGTCTATGGGGCCTTTATTTATTGCGTTTTGTTTTTTTGAACAGACAAAAGGATTTTATAAGGCATGGATTGGTTTTTTAAGTGGTTTTTCATTTGCCTTAATTTTTTCAGGTCTTATGGTGGGGATGGCTATGAATTGGATGCACTGGGTTGTGGGCTCAGGACAAGGAACCGATGCTATAGATCTTAAGATAGCTACCTTAGTGCCCCTTGCTTTTGTAGTACTACTTTCGTTTTTTCTCCTATTTATTGTGATTCCTATTGCCAAACACATCGGTGGTGCCTCAGGAGGTGCCCATACAGGCGATGCATTAAAACAAAGCAAGTCATTAGCCAACAAAACAGTTCAAGGGGCTAAGGGCGCACAGCAGCTTTATAACCAATGGAAAAATAGATGAGTAATTTTATGAATAAAGCACCGTTAAGAGGGGATTATTTCAAGCAGGCATGCGAGTGGGCTGACGATCGGTTTGGAGGGATTGAATCTTCGCGTAATCGTTATCGTTTGGCATTTTTGGGCACGATGATTTTATGTGTGGCGTTAACTTTAGTATTAAGTATCTTAATGCCATTAAAACAATTAGAACCGATTATGATTCATCATTATGAAAATGGGGTGACGGTTGCAGAACAAGTTAGGGAAAAACTACCTAATCCTTCGCAGGCACAGATTGAAAGTGATTTGGTTCGTTACGTTACTTTTCGTGAAAGCTATGACATCAGTAGTTACCGGGCTCAGTTTGAGCTGATTCATTTGCTCTCATCAAATCTTGTGGCTTCTGAGTACGATAAAGTACAACGTTCTAGCAATAAAGAATCGCCCGTCAATCAATTAGGGACACAAAATAGCCGTAGCGTGCATGTGTACAGTATTAATTTTATTGATGAGGAGCGTTTGAATAATCAGGAGCAGAAAGGCGCTAAGCGAAACCATCATGATTTATCGGAGGTGGTATTTTCAACTCTGGATCATAATAAAGCAACAGGTGCTGAAGTCGAGCATCATTACACGGCGCTCATCTCATGGAACTATCGAGGAATCCCGTCTTCCCCTGATGCACGATGGAAAAATTGGAATGGATTTGAAGTGACACGTTACAGCGTCCAACAACGAAATGTTGGGTAAGGGTTTAATAATGAAAAAACAAATCGTAGCCAGTGTGCTTTTTTTATGCCAATTAGGCAGCACAGGATATGCTGCATTAACACCACAATCTTATTCCAGTGATGCGCGTATTACTCGCGTTGCTTATCAGGATAATAATGTGGTGCGCTTAAAAGGGCGTGCCTTTGTCAGCACGCAGATACTCTTTAGTCCTCAAGAGCATATTGTTAATGTGGATGGAGGAGACCGAGATGCGTGGATGGTGACACTTCATGATAATTTGCCAAATATTGCGTTTATTAAGCCTACTGTGCTGAATTCGGATTCGAACATTACGATTGTAACCACACGCCATACTTATTACTTCCATGTGACCAGTAATAAAGCTATGGATTCAGGGGAACGGTCAACTTATGCCGTTAAATTTTATTATCCGCAAGAAGAACAACAACGTTTGCAAGCAAGTCGAGCTGCCCAGAAACGCCATCGTAAGGCTTTCCTAAAAGCGAATAAGCATCCTAAAACCTACAGTTGGGATTACTCATTTAACGGCTCTCCTGATTTACAGCCGCTGCATGTGTTTGATGATGGGGTATTTACTTATTTTGAAATGAGACCTAATCAACCCATGCCTGCGATTTTCATTGTGGACAATCAACACGGGGAAGAAGCAGTTACCAATATTAGACGTCGCGATAATTATTTGGTGGTTCATCGAACCGCACCACAATTTACTTTGCGTATGGGCGCGAATCATGTCGCCAGTATTTTTAATAATAAAGAAATTGCCCGCATTAAATCCAGGAGAGCTGCATGAGTACTCAAACCAATAACGATTTTTCTAAAAAACTCTCAGAGCAATCTCAGGTAAAAAGCACGAACACGAAACGTCGTTTGAGTAAAACAGCCCGATTAAGTGTACTGATTTTAGTTGTGGTATTAAGTGGATTTGCTTATTTGACAAGCCATAGGCATTCACAAAAACAAAATTCAGCGCTTAATACGAAGAACACAGAAAATCCGTATACCTTACAGGAAAATTTAAGTGTGATTGAACGCATGCAGCGAGAAGCTCAAGCGTCAAGGCATGTTGAGGGGCAAAAAATTGCAGTGCTTAAAGAGGAGTCCAAGACATCTGAATCTATGGATGCAGAGCTTGTTACACGCATGAATGCCCCAACCACTTTTGTGAATGTGTCGCATCCTTTAGTGAATAAATCACGTAAAAACCCTGAGTTGGCGACACCCATGCTTGCAGGACAGGACAGTAACAGTGCTTTTTTAAATGCAAAAAATGGCGTTGAATTGGTGAATGCAGTGTCCTTGCCTCATCCAGATTATACCGTTGGGGCCGGGGAATTTGTTCCTGCAACCATGGAAACAGCAGAAAACTCGGAACTTCCCGGTATTGTACGAGCCCGAGTTTCACATGATGTGTATGCAATTACAGGCAATAGGGTATTGATTCCTAAAGGGGCAATGCTGGTTGGACAGTACGCCAGTGGAAATTTTGCCCCTAGCCAGACTCGGTTACTCATTTCATGGACAAGAGTGCAATTGCCTAACGGAATTGTTGTGACGCTAAATAGTCCTTCTGCAGATGATTTAGGTCGAGGTGGATTAGGCGCTGATGCGGTGGACAGGCATTTTACCGAGCGTTTTTCTTTAGGTTTATTGTATTCCATTTTGGGTACTGCAACGGCAACCTTCGGAGTTAGTCCTTCAGATGAATACAACTCGATGGCTCAATACCGTATGAATGTCGCTAACTCTTTGGAGCAATCAGCACATGATAGTTTGCAACAAAACAGGAGCATTCAAAATACATTACACAAATATCAGGGGGCTGCAATTAAGGTTACTGTAGCACGTGATTTGGATTTTTATAATGTGCTGAGGAACAAACGATGAATGATGACGCGCGCTTTGTCAAACCGGGTGCAGAGGGGCTTTTAAGTCCCTTAATGTCTTGGCTTAATCATCCTCAGGTTTCAGAGATTTTGATTAACAAACCTCAAGAAGTTTTTGTTGAAGTACATGGATGCATGACGCGCCATGAGGTACCGGAGCTCACCTCTTTGTACTTGCATCGTCTGTTTCAAATGATTGCCAATGAGTCCCAGCAACGTTTAGATGAAGCTCATCCATTATTATCTGGTAATTTATATAACGGTTATCGGGTGCAACTGATTATTCCTCCTATAAGCCTTTATCACACCTTGACTATTCGTAAAACGGTACTCGCTCATTGGTCTTTAGAGGATTACGCTACGAATGGCTTTTATCGCAGGATGAAAACGATGAGTTTAAATCAGGAGTTTGCCAATAACTGCCAAGATAAGGAATTGCTTGATTTATATCGCCAACAACGTTGGGGGGATTTTATCAAAAACGCAGTGGTCTTAAGAAAGAATATTGTTATTTCTGGGGGAACATCTTCCGGAAAAACCACGTTTATTAAAGCATGTTTGGAGGCAATTCCTGCTCATGAGCGCATTATTTTATTAGAAGATACCCGTGAACTAAGCTCTTCTCACCTAAATCAGGTTTCTTTACTTGCCTCTAAGGGAAGTCAGGGCAAGGCTCAGGTGGACATGCAAGGGCTGTTGGAAGCAACGTTAAGACTTAGACCCGATCGCCTAATCATGGGGGAAATTCGGGGTAAGGAAATTATGGATTTTGTGATGGCTTGCAGTACTGGGCATGAAGGATCGATTACTAGTATTCATGCGAATAATCCACAAATTGCCATGCAACGTATGGTACAGCTTTATAAACAAAATAATGTACCAAGCATGCGCGATGAAGAGATTCGTGCTGAATTAAATCAGGTCGTCGACATCATCATACAACTTGGAAAAGTGGGGAATGAACGTGTGGCTCAGTATTGTTATTACAAAGATGCTCAATTAATCCATGATTTGAGTGAGGTTGCCGCTTAATGAATAATCGTATTAAGCAAATAATTACTATTCTAAAACCGGTGCTGTATCTGCTTTTCTTTTTTGAATTAGTAAGTCTTTTAAATCATCAGTGGCAAAGACAGTCTACTTTTTTTGTGTACCCTACAGAATTTATTTGGGATTTACTGGAAGGGAAGTTTTTAACTACGTCAATTAGCCTTGGGATAGCAGGAATGGTGTCTGTTCTTGCCTATTTATGGATTCGAGGTGGCTTAAAACGTGTAATTAGTCGTTGGGGCTTTTGTTTTCTTTTTAGTGTGGTTTTTTCTGGAGTGATGACCACCCTCATTTTTAATGAGTGGATGCACATTCGTATTACTAACGTCAGACAATTAATGGATGTGGTATTTAGTTTGACGCCTCATACGAAAGCTTATACTAGGTTCCTATTTAGTGCGCTCTTAGGATGTTTGCTTCCCATTTTGGTATTGGTGACTCGTCTGCAACAGCGTTTTGGAACAGAGCATAAAGCATTGGGGAATGCGCATTTTGCTAGTGGATGGGAAATTCATCAAGCCGGTTTTTTTAAGCAGGAACAAGAAAGCATTATTATTGGTAAGCATTATGGCATTCCTTTGTATTCTAATGGCTTTGAACATGTTCTGGTGTTTGCACCTCCTGGAAGTGGTAAGACACGTTCAATAGCCATTCCTAATTTATTTCATTATCCCCATTCGGTGGTGTGTAATGATGTCAAATTTAGCCTTTTTGAAACCACCTCTGGGTATCGAAAAGAGGTATTAGGCCATGAGTGCTATTGTTTTGCCCCAACACGTACCGATGGAATAACCCATTGCTATAACCCTTTAATGGTTATTTCTCAAAATAAATTGGAACGGATGACCCACATTCAACAAATAGCACATAGTTTTATTCCAGATAATCCCAAGGAATCCCCTATATGGACGGCAGGCAGTCGAAAACTATTTAAAACTTTAGTCTTGTTTTTATTGGACTCGGAAGAATATTCAACAACATTTGGGGAAATGAATCGATTGGTGAAGCAGGAGAATTTTGATCATTGGTTGCAAGAGTTACTTGATTCTACAGATCATTTCGATCCTGAGTTTTACCGAAATGGCTATTCTTATTTGAACAATGCAGAAAAAACGCGTCAGGGGATTCTTGAAACCTTTAGTGGCTATTTTGAATTGTTTGATGATCCGTTTATTGATGTTGCAACCCGTCACTCTGATTTTTCTTTTGCCGATTTACGCCGAAAGAAAATGACCATCTATATGGGATTTAGTGATGATGAAATGAAGCGTTTAGCGCCGTTACTCACTTTAATGTGGCAGCAATTGATTTCGTGCATGCTTAAAGAGTTACCTTGCCCCATTCAAGAGCCTTATCCTGTATTGTGTTTGATTGATGAATTTTCTTCATTGGGACGGATTGAGCAGTTACGTAGCTCTTTGAAGCTCCTTCGTGAATATCGGGTTCGTTGTATTTTAATGATTCAATACATCGCACAAACCTATGAAAAATACAGTCATGATGAGGCTAAGGCCTTTATTAATATTAAAACTAAAATTGCTTATACCACAGAAGATTTAGGGGATGCGGAGCTCATTTCCAAAATGTTAGGAACTCGTACGCAACGCATAGCTAGTTATTCAGTAAATCAGCAACAACAGGGAATTAGTGATGGTAAGAGTATTGCTTATCAGGCCATTCCTTTAATGAGGCCTGATGAATTGATGAAAATGTCACCTCAAGTATCGTTGATTATTCGTTCAAATACGTCGCCAATAAAGGCCAAACAATTTATTTGGTATTTAGAGGAGAGCATGAAGAACAATGAACGCGGCAAAATTTGGGTGCTTAAGCAAATTGCCAAGCAAATGCCTTTTGTTCGTAAACGTTCTGAGGAGGAATGTGCATTAGAATACCTTGATTAAGGAGAGGTAAACACGATGAATTAAGTTAGATCACAGGAAGTTAGGGAGTGTTTTATTGGAACAAGTACGTTTAAGGGGATCCAAAAAATAATGGTGAAACGGAGAATGAATGATGTCCAAAAATACAGTGTCATGCTAGGTCTTGTAGCAGGTGCAGGCCTATGCAAATCCTGCTTCTATAGAATATGTACGCTCTATATCAGATAGTTGTTGTTGATGATTAGTCCAAAGATCATGTGCTTTTTGGTCTCGTAGGATGGATTGATCATATATTTGTTGACATTCCTTGAGGTTAGATGGTTTTCCTTGATGCAGCTCAG
This sequence comes from Legionella sp., assembly GCF_049790535.1. Lineage (GTDB taxonomy): Bacteria > Pseudomonadota > Gammaproteobacteria > Legionellales > Legionellaceae > Legionella. Next base: position 2,726 of record NZ_JBAQZB010000139.1, on the reverse strand, counting down.
TTTGCTTTGAGGCTTTCGTCCTTAATGCGGAATAAAGAGATTATTCTTCCAAATAATCAGCCATTTTTTTAGCAACATGGCGAATTTGTTGTTTTGATTCCAGTCGAGTTTCAGCCATTTTTTGGCGTGCATAAGCCTCATAATTGACAATATAGTTATATTTTTCTTTGATTGTGTTACCTATTCCAGCCAAATAGTTAGTTACTTGTCCAATGAGGCTGTCTGCATAAATTGCAGCCTATAGCGGTCTCTGCATCTAAGCTTTCTATCTTCCTGGCGTGAATAGCAGATTAGACAAAACGTACTAGAATTATAGATTAATAATATCTAAGTAATGGAGTATTAATTATGTTATCCAATCAACTTGCAACATGGGTTCTTGTCTTAAACTCTAATGATTGCCGAATATATAAATTAAGTACCAAACCTTATCAGTTAACGTTTCTTAAGGAAATTCTACATCCTGAAAGCAAACTTAGGGACATCGAATTAACTTCAGACAAACCTGGGCGTTATAAAACTGGTGACTCAGCCCACGGAACATTCACACAACCATCAGATCCAAAAGAAATACAAGTCGATGATTTTTCAAGACAAGTGGCCAAAGAGCTAAATAAAGACAGAAATATCGAGGCATACAATAATCTGATTGTAGTAGCGCCACCTCATATGAGTGGGCTTTTATTTCAACACCTCAATAAGCATGTAAAAAATTTAGTAACTCATAATATAAAAAATGACATACTTAATTTAACGGAATCTGAGTTAGCTGAATTTTTACATCAGCATATACTGAAGTAATCTATAGGGAATAATTAATTAAGGAAAGCCTGCAAGGAGTGAATTATGGCTAGCTCAAAAAAACTCAACCATGACAAAACCCCACCATCTCCTCGTAAACCTCCTGAAATACTTGCCTGGAAATAATATGAAACCAAATTTTTCAGCAAGAATAGTCTCTCTAGAAGAAGTTTATGCCACAAGTTATAAACTTGCCTTACTTATTATGAGGTCGTCCTATGTTTTTGATACAGTTATCGCTATTGCACGAGGTGGATTTCCCATTGCACGCTTTATTTGTGATTTTTTAAACATTCATCATTTAGGTTCTGTACAAATCAGACATTACACTGCCGGAGCTACGGAAGTAGAGCAAATGCAAATCATCGCTCCGATCAATACAGTAGTCGAAGGCAAAAAAATATTGCTTATTGATGATGTAAACGATACGGGAAAAACATTAATCACTGCATGTAATCATATCCAGGACATGCATCCTGCCTTACTTAAAACAGCTGTTCTTCATGAAAAACCAAACACAGTATTTAAAGTCGATTTTGTGGCTGAGAAAATAACAGAGTGGAGATGGTTAATCTATCAATGGGCAGTTACCGAAGACGTTCTTGCCTTTCTTTATAAAGATAATATGTTAAAAGAAAATGAAGAAATTGCGCATACTCATTTAGCTAAAAAATATAAACTTAGCATCGATAAAAAATATTTTCATGAAATTTTGCAATTAAAGGAAAATTATTACAAGGCTTCCTAAGCGAGGAAAATCAAAATGTCTGGAAAATCCCCGTTAAGAATTTTTTTAAGTGGTGATGTAATGACTGGTAGAGGTATCGATCAGATATTAACACATCCTACTGAACCAAAAATTTACGAATCGTATATTCAAGATGCCAGAGATTATGTTTTTCTTGCTGAACGCATTAATGGAAAAATCCCCCGCTTTATTCATGGGGATTATTTATGGAATGATGCCTTAAAAGAATTGGATCGCAGACAGCCCGATGTAAGTCTCATTAATTTGGAAACTAGCGTGACAAGTGATGGTATCCCTTGTCTTAGTAAAGGGATCCAGTACCGAATGCATCCTGAAAATATTGATGCTATAACAGCAGCAAGGATTAATGTGTGTTCCCTGGCCAATAACCATATTTTAGATTGGGGTATTAATGGCTTTTGTGAGACACTTGAAACTTTAAATAAAGAACGTATCGCTCATGCAGGAGCCGGACAAAATATACAGCAGGCACAAGCACCAGGGATTCTTTCCACTCCCAAGATAGCTGGAAAAATTCTGATTTTCTCCATGGGAACAAGCACTAGTGGTATCCCAAAGGATTGGGGCGCTACTGCAACTCAAGCGGGTGTTTGGTTACTTAACGATTTAGGTACTCAAACGATTAAACAAATAAAAAAGACGATTGAATGCTATAAACAGCCAGGAGATTTTTGCATTATCAGTATTCACTGGGGAGGAAACTGGGTAGATCAAATCCCTTTACACCATCAAACTTTTGCGCATGAGCTCATTGATACAATAGGGGTAAACTTAATCCATGGTCATTCCTCACATCATCCCATAGGTATCGAGTTATATAAAGATACTCCCATTTTGTATGGTTGTGGTGATTTGATTAATGATTATGAAGGAATCACGAATTATAAGGAATTCCACAATAATTTATCCCTCATGTATTTTTTGGAATTTGATATTCCAGATTTAAAGTTTAAACAACTTGAGTTGATTTCTTTTGAGAGAAAAAAATTTAAACTTAACTATGCCAATAAGGAACGTTGTCAGGAGTTATTGAACGCATTACAAAAACAATCTATATCTTTTAACACTCATTTTAAACTAAGAAAAAACGTTATTTATTTATAAGGCAAGAATATGGGGAATAAAAATTGGTCACAAAAAGTGACTGAAACAAGCC
>NZ_JBAQZB010000138.1:0-5386 GCF_049790535.1 Legionella sp. | reverse complement strand
GTGAGAGCTTGTAGTTTTTTATTATAAATGACATTCTGTTATAAAGTGATTGCGAAAAATAAGACAAATATTATAAAATTAATGATTCTATATGATTTTTTGAAGTCTTTTTGTAATGAGCAAACATTATTATGATAAATTAGTATACTCTGTAAATAAATATTTGGCACATAAGTATCCTAAAGTTACAACTGAAACAGATATATTTGAGCACGCTCTCCTTCGTGTTTTGGGTTTTAAATTTGTTCCAGAGAAGTGCCTCTTTATGAAGCCGGAACAAGATAATGGTGTTGATCGAATTATGATACACTTAAGAACCCCTAACGATATGGATGTATCACAATTTAGAGAACATTTGGAAAAGGCTATCCAATCTCATCCGATTAATATAATAAACAGTCAAGATAATGATTATGTTCTTGCATTAGATATTCTCCCAGAATTTATAGAGGACAAATTCAGTGAAGTTTGTTTAAACATAAATGCCATATTGAATGAAAAAAAAGAATTTTATGAGTATTGGACTAACTATAGCCAAAAAAATAGCATGTCATTAACGATGGTTTTACTAAAAAATAAAATCAAGAAATTTTTCAATGCATCTCCGCTGTCTTTAGAAAATGAGATATGGAGTAAAATTGTAACAAAAATATCTAAATCAAAGAATGACCTCAAAGTTATTAGTTGGCATGCATTCAATGATGTTGAAAGGTGGCCTCAAATTCAATTTCTTTGTAAAGATACAGAGGGTAAGAAACAGTCACTCACACTTTCTCGACATAAAATTATAAATATAATGGAGACTAATTTTTCTGATATAAAAAAAGATTTAGAAGTAAACAAGGAACTAATTGTACCTTCTGATATGAACCAGTTTACCAAAAATCTTTTGGGAAATCGAGAATTTAAAATGAGTGATGGGCATTATTCCATCGATTTAGCATACCATCCACAATATGGAAAAAGCCTACTTAACAAATATAAAATTGAATATACAACGCATAGCCCAACAGAGGATGATATGCCTGGGCGAGGGTATTTTTACCACATCTTTGATCGAAATAATTATATAAAATATTGTTTGGCTCTAAAGGAAAGTAGTGGTCATAGCTGTATGGAAGAGAGGTCGCATCAGCTGATGTATTATTACAAAAAAGAAGAGTGGTCGAAATTAGAACAAACTCTTCGCTTTTTACTTAACATAGAGATAGAGAAAGTTGATTATACTGATTTGTTATTTTACTTATTTGAAGAAGTAAAAGAAAAATTTTCGAATGAACTTTTTGATATAGTAGATGATACTTTGCAATACATAACAAAAAATAAGGAAAATCTTTTCACCGTTGAACAAATAGAAAAGGCAAATTCTGCACTAGTTGAAGTAATACAGATTCGGATGAATGCAGTTCCTTATAACTATAAGGACGCATCAGAACAAAAAGCACAGCAAAATAAATTAAAAAATGAGCTTTTTTGTGCCGCACATGGCGCCAGAAATTCTGTTTTAGCTAATAGATTGTTGGCAGAAATTTCTGGACAAGGATTAGGCCAAACTTTTAAGTCTGATGCTATTATGGAAACTCCTCTACTTCTAATAGAGTGTGCTGAAAAAATCAAAATACTCACAGAACAACTCAAAGCAAGACCTGATAGTTCTCTTGTGCAATTTTCTTTGTTTCAGAGCACGCAGCCAGAAACTTTGGTATCACCACGCCCAACTATGCCTCGATCTTGTTAAAAACTCTGAGAGATGTCTTCAGAGTTCACTCGCCAGCACGGCAGGTTGGTTCTTTGGCAAAAAATGGGAGGATATTTGGCTAGAAAGAATGATTCTCCGCCAGGACCAAAAGCAATATCGCAAAGAATAACGCAGTTGTATCATTCAATTAACGCTATTGAGTTGGCTAAAAAAACTTATGGGTAACGACATGCACTGCAATTTGTGATCGGGATGGAGTGGAATATGCAAATATTTCATGCTCCATGAGATATCATCGTTTTTCATCCGTTGTCAGTACTTTGGAGGAACGTTTGGCTTTTATTCCTTTATTTTGCCAACATTATCTAAATGCCAAAAAATTAATTGCTAACTAAAGATATCTTTTTGTAGCTTTGCGACTTGGGTAAAGAGTTTTTAGAAAAAGAGCACCATCCATTTCTTTTACATAAGGTACACAGTATATTTTTCCTAAACACATAATCTGCATTATTTTTTGGTTGGGATATTTAGCTTGGTTATGATGCTCTAAAATATCAAGCAAGTTGCCATTTTTTATTTCAAGGATAATCTCTTCAAATCCTATGCCTCTTGTGGCTAGAAGATTGGCATTTTTTGCCTCATCATATCTGAATTTCATGTATTAAAATCCACTTACTGCATCTTTGTGTATGAGCATGTTGATATAGGTTTGATAAGGGATTCCTAGCTTGGATGCCTTGATTTGCATTGCTTCAAGGTCTATCTCACTAATACGGATAGTAATAGATTTTTTCCTTTTTACATGGCTTTTGGCCGCCTCTTTTAACATGGCCTTTTCTTCTTCTAGGTTAATTACTGATTGGAGGCGCTCAAAATTATCTTCGATATCTTGTTCATATGAATCAAGCACAGTTTTGTTGCTCATATAAATCTCCCATAGCTAAATTATAATAATTATAGCACAATGTACATACTTTGTAATTACTGTTGATTAGTAAAATTATAGCGTGGTGGGTTCTGCTAAGTGTAACGTATCCATTAAAGAAATATTCCGTTATGCCAAGCCTAGCTAAGATGAGATGCAAGAAACCATAGAGGGACTATTTGCGTAAATGGAGTATTAGAGATGAGTAATGCATCTTATTGGGTATATATCTTACTTTGCGAAAACAATACTTATTATACAGGCTACTCGATTGGTCATGGATGGCCAAAATCAATCGCGAGGTAATGCCATCGAAGTTATACAAAGTTGGATTACCAATAGGCAATCCAAGGTTGATTATCAGTATGGTTAAAAGTTGCTTACTGTTGGTTCACTCTTCATATGACAATGACAATAATTAATAAATAATAAAACGCCGCTATCTGGAGCACAATCTTTAGGACTATGGCATGAGCGATCAGAAATATCTATCGAAGCACCAGCATCTATAAGCATTTTAATCATTTGTCGATCCCCTTGTTTCACTGCTATATGCAACGCTGTTTGACCATCCTTATCCTGAAGGTCTAAAGACGCGCCAGCCTTTACCAATGCATGAGCACAATCAAAATTTTTGTTAGCAACAGCCCACTGCAGTGCAGAACGGTCATAAGTGGGATCTGCTTTGTCCAGATCCGGTTTAGACATGGATTTAATAAGTACCTTAAGTTCAAATAAACGGCCCCAAGTCGCTGCCCTTCTTAGAGCCTGATCATGTACTGGACTGCCCATTTCATCTGATTTGCGTAATGAAGCACACACGTGAGCAAGTTGTACTGGATCATTTGTTTTTCGTGATTCACCAAGAAAACCAAGAAGTCTTGGAGCGATTTTACCGCTGGCTTGATTGATAATAGTTTGATTCATGTTCACTAACTTTGAGTTAATAGAATCCAATTTTAACAAAAAATCGGTGCGATTCATATCCATTCTGCTTAGTGGTTTGTTGGCAAAAAGCAAGCCAGACAGTTCAATAATCATCTGAGGCATTTCTCCAAATAAGGAAGTATCATTAGATACCATTGACTTCACTGCAATTAAATAAGCCGCAACAAATTCTGTATTCGCATTCATATCTTGATAATAAGGTAACTTTTTATCTCGCATCGCTTCCAAAGTACTTGTGACGCCAGTTGACAAAATCAATGAACTGTTCGCGTGGGCAACCGTTTGACGCATCACTCCGTGTGATAATGATTGATGGTATTCAATTGCCGGAAGAGGCTTGGACGTAGCCAATGTCATGTCATGATTATAAGCGTATTGGATTTCATATTTTTTATTTGTGAACTGTCCAACAAGGATGTATTTGTCTTGATCACTTAATTTAATGTATTGTGCAATTAATTTGTAATCTGTAGCAGGGTTTACTGCGGCAAGATACATAAATCCATAATTACCCGTGGGAACCATTTCCTGGTCAGAACTTGATAATGTAGGTAAATCTTCTGCTTTGGTAATCGAGGGTATGCCTAACCGATCTGTTCCAAGACCAGCACTTCCAATTAACATGTCTCCATCATCAAAATAATCATAAAGCTTAGGTTGCTCTCTCTTCGCTTGCATACGGTAGAGAGTTTTAAAAAACGAATCTGCAAAAGCTCTCTGGTTTACATTCCCCACAAATAAGAATTTAGTATCAGGGGAAAGAGCTCGTTTGATAATATCTGCTGGAGCATGCTTACAACGGTTGGCATCAATAAAAGCTACGACTGTATTGTCAACCGCATCAAACATCTCTAAAGAAGATAGCCCTATGCTAGTACCTTCTATGGATACACGATCATCCACAGGAGTTCCATAAATACTTGTAAATCGAGGTATCCCATCAAGTGTACTCACTAAAATGACATCAATATCCGTTATTCCCTGTTTGGTGAGCTCGTGGACAATATCCTTTGCCATATTACCTGCAAAAACAAAATCACCTTTTGCAGTAGGATTTTCACAATTAGCATGAATAAGAAGTACTTTACCCATAATTTACCCCTTTGTTAAATTTATGAGCACAATAATAAATCTTTAACATTAACAAAATATTAATAAAGTGTTTTTTTTAACTCTAGATCTTTGTACGGGACAATTTTTTAAAAAGCAGTTTTTAGTGGTTTAAAGATAATCCAATTTGCGAATTAAGAAAGCGAATTTAAATGAACTATGGAGTTAGCAAGCAAATCTGTGAGTTGATCTAAACCCAATCGAAAAAAACTATTTTTTGGTCTTTTTTGATTTCGTAATTTTTTAAGAGGAATGGGCTTAATAGGCCTGGTTTAATGAAATGGACTCCTCTCCTAATCGGGGCAATACTAATGCCTTGTTGAGGAGAGGAGTCCATTTCATTAAACCAGGCCCTCGACGGATAAAACAAAAGTGTAAATCCGCCTCACTTTTTGTCAGAATGGCTAATTTAAGACTTAAGTTCTGTTATAATAAAGCGCACAAATCATTTGCTACATATATGAACCATCCCGTTTTGCAAGCTAATTTTAAAATAATGTTATAGGTTTAAGTTGCTGTCATATATTCGGCGTCAAAGCAAAGGCTTGCGCCCTGATGTAAATCCGCACTCTTTTTCCTCATCAGAACCATGGCATCAAAGTGCCGTGTCGCAAAACAGGTTTTAAAAGAGTTGGTTTGACCTATTAACCATCATCAAAAATTAACTAAAGCAAACTTGTGATATGCTGTTTTATGTTAAGTTT
>NZ_JBAQZB010000137.1:0-40414 GCF_049790535.1 Legionella sp. | reverse complement strand
TACATCGTTGAAATTAATCAGATTGTAGACTGAATTGAATAAGGGAGCTACTGATATGAAATGGGTAAAATTAAAAAAATATTGCATCGACTCAGGTGATACCGCAAACGCAGTTCATGCCAAACGTAAAAAAGGTGTATGGCTTGATGGGATACAATGTAAAATAGGACCAGATGGTAATATATGGATTAATTTAATTGAGGTTGAGCGATGGGTGGAAAACGGCAACAAGGCAATAGCTCGCAGCCTACGCGCGGTATAAATGTCCGTGAGTGGGAAACGGGGCAATGCATTAGAATTGTTTTTAGATTCAAGGGGGTCTTGTGCCGTGAAACACTAAAAATTGAGCCCACAAAAGCAAACTTAAAATATGCTGAACGGTTGCGCGGTGAAATTATCAATGCAATTGCTTTGGGTACGTTTAATTATGCCGATTACTTTCCAAATTCGAAACGCGCAAGATTATTCGGCCATGTAATCATTAAGGCAACGACTGGTGAGTTGCTCAAAGATTATATGGCAATTGCAGAAAAGACATTGGAAGCAAGCACCTACAATGGCTATAGGAAGGTTTGCGAAGCGCATTTGTATCCAACCTTTGGGAAAATTCCTATTCGTGAATTATCACCGGTGATCATCCGTAATTGGGTGACTGAACTGAATTTAACCGTTAAAACCGTGCGTAATATTCTAACGCCTTTACGCAATATGTTGGATCAAGCACTTAACGATGGGGTGATTGAGCGTAACCCACTTGATAAATTGGTGCTGTCTAAATTGATCAACAAAAAAACCAGTCACAGTGACTGGGAAGTAGACCCATTTGATCAAGATGAGATAAAAGCCATCTTAAATGAAGCAACAGGGCAGGCAAGAAATTTATTCCAATTTGCATTTTTTGCAGGTCTTCGCACATCAGAGCTCATCGCTTTGGAGTGGGATGATATCGACTGGCTGAAAGGAATGGTTCGAGTCTCGCGTGCCGTTGTGTTGAAACAAGAAAAGGGAACAAAAACCAAGTCCGGTTCACGTGATGTTTTATTACTACCCCCTGCTTTGGAAGCTTTAAAAAATCAAAAATCGTTCACTTATCTTGAAGGTAAACGGGTATTTTATAATCCTCGTACCAATAAACCATGGGAAACATCGCAGCAAATTCGTCGTACTCAGTGGATGCATATTTTAAAAAGAGCAGGAATCCGCTATAGAAATACATACCAAACTCGCCATACCTATGCATCAATGATGCTGTCACAAGGTTACACCAAAATTGATCGCCAATTTTTTATACGTATGCTGCATCATTGCCTCTGCGTGGGTTTTTGATCGCAATAATTCATCAAGATGATCAGGTTGTAAATCTGGCTTCTTGATGGCATCGTTAATTGCTTTAATGCAGTCTGATAAGCGCCGACTCTCTATCCATGCGCGCATTGCAATCAATCCCAACTCAAGAACCATGAATGTGCTGGACAGCGCTAAATAATCCGAGGGGGTCAGCGCAGAGATGATCCAATGCGAATCAGTAAATAGTTCAAACCATGAATGAGTCAAGTATTGTTGAAGTTCTGTAAATACTAAGTCACTTGAGATGAGAGTCTTAATCATCTGGGTAATATTCATAAAAAGCCGTAGTCCATGAATAAGGAACCCAAGATAAAGCAGAGCAGTTCGAACAAATGTCAGTACATGCTCTAAAAATTCCCAATGCCCATCAACTATCAAAGGCATTACTGTTGAAAGCAGTAAGCGACACCGCGCAACCAAAATACGTGGCCAGATTGACCGTGAAATCAATCGCCTTATCTGGCGATCAATGTTATAAGCTGATCGTTTCGGCTGAATACTTGAAAAATATTCAAACGCTTCAGGTGTTAAAAAATCAGAGGGTGTAATTGGTTAGTGGACATTATCTTCATCACCCGCTTCTAATCCATGTATCGGATCTAACAGCCACTCATCCATGCTGGGCTGCTGGGGTTGTTTCTTCATCGTTTAGGTTTCCATGGCCTCTAGTAGTGATAGTTCAGGTTTTGTCGGATGTGCAAAGGGGTGTTGAACCATGACTTGGTGGGGTACTGTTGTTTCACGACAAGCCAGATTTTTCATTGATGTTGTCTTGTACCAAATCAATTGCGCAGCCTTCACGGGTGCATGACCTGTTCGCATGATTAAAACTTGGTTGGCGGGCAACCGCATGACTTCATCCGGGCGTAATAATGGCAGCGCCTGATAATGATAACTTTTAGACTGGGAATAGCCTTGTTCCTGGGTGCTTGTTGATGATCCAGTGACACGCACCGTTCGAGTACCCAGTAATTTGCTGACGTACTCCGCATCATTGAGGTCTTCCGTTGCAAACGCAATCTTGGTTTTGATATTGGTAAAGGCTTTGGCTTCATCATGTGAGTATTGTTCATAGGTTTGCGCAATGTATTGCATGATGAGTACACATCGAACGCGGTACTCACGCAACAATTTAAGCGAACGTCGCAAGCGCTCTATTCGGCCGAGTGATGAAAACTCATCAATTAAACAGAGTAACGGATAGGGTTCATCCACTGGATCGGGCACGCGCTTGATCATGAGCGATATGAGTTGCTGCCAAAATAGGGTTAGTAGTGGGGATAACCGCTCCATATCATCATCGGTGAATCCGACATAAATGGTCATTTTCTCACGTCGCAATTGGCTTAAATCAAAATCAGATGAGGATGTGGCTGCGTCAATCATGGGATCATCAAACAATTCAAAATAGCCTGAAAATGTTTCAAGAATAGAGCTTCTCGTCTTTTCGTGATTGTTGAGATAAGAATACCCATTGCGATAAAACTCTGGATCAAAATGTGTTGTTTCTTCTAATACGGATGCCAACCATTCATCGAAACCTGCTTGCTTGACCAAGCGATTAATTTCTCCTAGCGTTGTGGGTCGTTCAGGGGTATCTAATAAATACAACACAGCGACTTTAAATAATTTACGTGATGCTTGTTGCCATATGGGATCTGATTTCTTGCTATCAGGAATTAGGATATGTGCTATGCGTTGAATGTCAGTCAGGCGTAGAGTTTTATCTTCGGAGATCAAGGATAATGGATTATAACGATGTGTTTTTCTATCTTCGCTAGTAGGTGCCCAACAATAGCAGCTATGGCCTAATACGGTTTCACGATAGCCTGAGGTTGTATTAAACATGGTGAGTTTTACATCATTACAGACCACGGAATAAGGATAATGAAACAAGTTCGGAATACCAATACTGCGCGTTTTACCACTGCCTGTGGGCGCAAAAACCAACACATGTTCAAAACCATTGGAATAGAGAGGCGCACCATATTTCTTACCAATGAGAATGCTTTGTTCTTCACGCTTAAAAAATCCGGCTTGATGGGTTTCAAACCCATTGGAAAAATGCGCTTTTCCTAAGGTTTTGCGCGAAGGCCTTAACCGTTCAAATAACACAACGACGACCCCTACGATAACTGTGGCCAGTGAGATGCATTCTGTTTGGATAAACTGATGCCACAGCATGGGTTCTTGATAACGCTGCCAGAATAAATGGGCGAGGCCTTCGTGGCCGTAAAATTGATCTAAATATATCCATGAAAACACCAGGTAACCTAATAAAAACAAGCCTGTTAGGCATAATAAAATCGCGATTGAGGCAAGTGATAAGTATCGTGAAAATCCTGTCTTTGACAGGCCAATGAGGCTTAGAAGAATCCAACCACTCACACATAAGGCCAATTCAGTTTCAATCCAAAAACCATTAGCAATAAAAGCAACCAACGCTGTTGGTGTTACCCATTGAGGGCTACCTATCAAAACTGTAGTGAGTAAACAGGTGATCTCAAGCCACAAGGCAATCTGGATAAAAAGCAAGCTGTAATTAGTGCGCGTTTTTATAATACACCTCCATCAAACGTCGACCTTCATGGGTTTTTGCTACTTGCACGATAATATCTACGACCTCATGTAGGACATTGTAAATATCAGCATCCGTCATGCCCGCAATGGGGTTCAGCTTATAAAGCTGCGCCATGCGCATGAAGGCCACTTTAGGATTGTTGGCATGAATGGTGGCTAATGCGCCGCTATGCCCAGTTGAACAGGCTGATACAAAATCAAAAACTTCCTTGCCTCGAATTTCGCCCATGATGATGCGATCAGGCCTTAGCCTTAATGATGCTTGCACTAAGTCCTGCATGCTGACGTGGTGCGCCTCAACACCTACTTGCTTTAATGCTTTTAAGCGAACGCAATTCGCGTGCGGCACGTTGATTTCAAATGTGTCTTCCAGCGTGATTAAGCGCTCATTCAAAGGAATATGTTGAGCACAGCTATTTAAAAAGGTGGTTTTACCAGAAGACGTTCCCCCTGAAATGATGATGTTTTTCTTCAATTGAATGGCTTGCGCTAAAAACTCCGGCCAATTGAGGGTAGTATAAAGGCGACGTAATATTTCTTCATCTGGTACATCGATTAACGAGCCAGAATCTAAATGTACGCCTTGTGCCCTAGCAAAAAAACCAAGGCTTGCATAGTCATTGAAGGTGAGATTTTTTAGTGTGAATTTTCGAATCGACAACGTTTCATGAAGTGCTGCTCCTGGAATTACTAACTGCACGCGTGAGCCATCATGAAGGTTGCCTGATAAAATCGGTGATGATTCAGAGAGGCACTGCTTATTTTCATTGGCAATCAGTGTAAATAAACGCCGAAGATATTGCGTTGTTAAAACAGGTATATCAAAACGAAGCAATGTGCCTTGCCGCTCAATAAACACTTCTTGAGGTTTGTTGATTAAGATTTCAGATACTTGTGGGTCATCTAAAAAATCTTGCAGTGGCGCTAATAACCCCACTGCACCTGATGAATAACATGCTTTCATGGCTTCCATCATTGTCTTCCTGCAACACGATAAAAGTCTAAATCATGTGCCACAAAGACATTGATAGATGCGCCCTGATTCACCTGTAACGTCGGTCTTGTTTGCATGTCTTGTTGTAGCGTTTGATTGGCGGCCTGTTGGAAACTACCGGCAACATTCATACGGTATTGCGACATGGAGTTGTATTCATCTTGGCCATGAACCCCACCTGTTGCCGTATAAGCACCTAAGACGGACAACAATGCACCGCTACCAAATCGCTCAAAGAAATGGCGGTCAATATAATCAGCCGCTTGCCCTGACCGGCCTATGGAATCGCTAGTTGGGCTATTCAAAGTCACAATAACGCCGTTCGTCATTTGTAAGCGATTCCACACAATAAAGACTCTACTCTGGCCTTGCGTGATTGCCGTATTGAATTGCCCTACTAAGGTTGAGCCTTTTGGTATAAGTAATTTATCGCCTGATAGCGCATAAATATCTCTGGACGTCACGGCACGCACCATACCTGCAAGCTCAGAATTAATGGCGGTTTCAAGTGTTGCAGGAATCATTTCTCCTGCGGGTACGGTCATATTGGGATGGGGTAAACGTTTCGCACTTACCGCGGTAATATCATCCTGCTGGTTTAAAAACTCTGAATTGGCATCATGCCCCATGAGCGCCTTATCTTGACGGTGGCTACCGAGTTTGGATTTAGATTGTGATTCACTGCCATTACCACTGACACTATAAAAGGTGGAGGGCGCATTCATTCGTGCCAATGTTTCTTTGGTCAATGCATCCGAATTTTGTTGAGTTCTTAACACAGGGGGATGCATTGGATCGCCACCTTGATAACCCGAGGAAAGGGTTTTACTTTTGTCTCTCATAGCAGCAATTAGCGCCATATTTTGGTTTAATTGCAGAGACGTATTTTCTTTATTGTTTTCATCAACTATTTGGCTGTTTTTGCGTTTGGGCATTAAGCCGTTTGCGCCAATTCCGACACAGACAAGAATTACGCCTACGAGAAGCACTTTATCTTTTAGCTTCGCATATTTAGGATTTTTAGCGACTCGCGTTCTGCTGCCCACTGACTCTTGGACATTTTTTTCATCTGATTTCATTGAGGTCTCCTGTTTGCAGCAATACGGTTTATTTCTTGTGTGTTAAAAACAGACGTGGCAATCCTGCCTTGCCGTAGCGTAAATTGAGGTGAGATGCGTTGAACGATAAGGTATTTACCTTCTCGTCTGGTGTTTACTGTTGACTCTTTACCGCTTTGATCATCAACGGCAAAAATGGCAGGAACAGCACCATTGTGCGCTAATTCAAAATAGGTGAACTTGCCATCATCAAATACATGCCGTGGCACTAACTGCGGGCTGCCGCTAAAGCGATAGGCCGTATTGAGTGCTTTGGGATGAATGAATGGGTTTACCTTTGGCGGTGCTTGTTTTGTGACTGGTTTCGCAGGAATATTGGTGGGCTGATAAACAAACTTCACCGCATAGGTTTGTTGAGTAGGGTTACGCTCCAATTTTTTGTTAGAGGTTAAATGAAAATAGTAAGCATGCTGATTAGTAATGACCGTCAGGTTGGTACTGGAATCCAAGATGGTTGGTTTTACAAACACAGTATTCGATAATTCTGGGTGATAAGTAACCATCCATGCAGTACTATCACCACCTTCGATATCCAGTATTTCCTCTTTATCACCAAATTGGATTTGTGTGGTGGTGAAGGTCATCCCCTGTATAGAAACCACGTTATTGTCTTGATAGACCACCTGCTTAATTCGTGAGTCCGTTGAAAAAGACACCGGATTATTTTGAGCATGTAATCCTGTGGCTAAGAGAGTGGTTACTGTACCGATTAAAAATTTTTTCATGCATGTTGCTCCACAATACGAGGTTGTTTGCTGTAGCGAATAACTTCAAAACCATCCCAATTTTTCCAACGACGATCAGGTGAATCAGGAGGGCTCGTATAGCGCCATGAAATCATCGCGTTAAAATGCGTGGTGGTGCTTTTACCGGTTGATTTATCGGTATCAACCAGACTAAAAACAACTTCTGCCAAGGCATGGTGGTCTTTATGAATATCGTGTTCATTGGCCAACAACGAATCCAAGAAATTAATGCTGTAGATATGAACTTCTCGTTTGCTATTATTGGCTAATGTATGAATGGGGGAGGCTGCATTTGATGCATCATGCTCAGTTAGATACTCCTTGCCAACGTTATTGTTGGAAAGCAAATTGACCAACTCAAATTGGGCACGATAACTGGATACATCATAGGATTCGCGCAACTCGATGTAGCGCACAATATCACTTTCAACTTGTGCCTGATTAATCGGTGTTTGCTCATTATTGATGGGGTCAATGGTAGTGACACCATTGTCATAATGATGCACCAGCATTGGTACTAACGTTTGATAATGAGCGAGCATACCGATGACAATTAACGCCACCACATTTAGCCCCATAGCTGAAAGAAAGGCTGCCTGATAACGGTTTCGAGACTGTTCCAACCGACCAAACTGATCATCCGCCCAGTGCCTTGCCTGTTTAAAATAATGATTTAAGTCTTTACTCATGATCCCCCCTTGCGTAGATTTTTATGTAATTGTTTCCATAGATTTTGACTGGCAGCACCCATCCGATGGCCTTTTTTGACCAAACTGGATGAGCCACCTAATCCTTGGCGTGAAATACTCATGGGCTTTTGCAACATGGTTTTTGACATTCCCCAAGCGCCAATACTGCCGCCAATAAACCCACCCACCATGGATGCACCACCCGAGGTACACAGTGACCCACCGATGCTTTTACCGATGGCCACAGCTTGCGTGATCCCCATGACACAAAGACAAGCCACGATAAAAATGGGCACCCAAATAGCTGCTGTGAGCTGCTCGGTGTTACCCGATAAGGCAGAGGTGACCCAATGCAATAGATGAACACAAAGACCGACAACGCTTGAGACAAAAATCAGCACAAATGCAAATCCGGTTAAAACGCCTAACCAGCGGTCGAAAAAAGATTTGGTTTGTTCGAACAATGTAAAAATGATGAAGAGTGGCGCAGTACAGAGCGTGATGGCTAACATTAGCTTGGCAATGACGATCTCTATAAAAGCAAGGCCGATGGTGATACTGCCTGATAAAAACACCATCATGCCTGCAAAATAAGGTGTTAATTTTCTTAATGATCCTGCATCAAATAAGGTTGTACCTAGCTTTAAAATTTCATTTAACACATTTTGCAGCCCCTGATTTACAGAACCGCCCGTAGGCTGCTTATGTACCGCTTGCATAAGCGTGGATGCAATTGATTCACTGCCAACAACAAACAGATCACGGATGTGTGAGGCAAACCAATCCCAGTTCATGGCAGCCATATAAATTAAGCCCGCTTTAATGCTAAATTTCAGTAACTCGTGTTGAGGTCGTTCAATGATGCCGCGAGCGATGGCATAACCTGTCAGTATGATATAAAGCACAATCATGGAGCCAAGTGGCGCTTTCAGGAGTGATGCAAGCGCACTGTAACCATCAAGCACAAAGTGATTCGTCAATTGATCGACCTCATTGGCGAGATGAACAATGAAGTTATCGAATTGTAAGCCGCTCATGATTGGCTCACAGGGAAATAATGAGGCCACGTGGTTGCTGCAATTTCTGCATACTTATCGCCTATTTTTTGAAACACGGCTTTATCGGTGAGATCGGATAAAGTGATCTGTTTAAACGCAGGGTAGTGATTTTCTTTGGCAAACTGCACCATGCCCTTGAGTAACTCAGGGCAACGAATATCAACGCTCTTTTTTCCTTCCATGCATTCTAAATAACCATAACCGAACTCATCTTGCTGAATTACAAAGTTCAGGCGTTTTTCAACATTTGCAGAAGCATTCATTAAAAATAGGGCAGATTCTTTGGGTGCGTGCTTTGTTAATGGGTTATCATGATGGCAGCCAGCCAACAGCAATGCTGTTATAACGACCGATATGTTCCAATAGACATTCATGCCTTCTCTCCTTTGATTGGTTCGTCATTAATCGGGTATTGCGGGCAAAACTGGCCGAAGTTGTGGCAAGGAGCTTCCAGATCGGGGGGCTTTGCGCATCCACTTAACACGCCTATTATCAATACAGCGATAAACCATTTGTTTGTCATGCAACTGCTCCTATCAGTGATTCGATAATCGGTTGAACTGCGCCATTTCCGCTCGGTCTTGAAGCTCGGATAAACTTTCTTGGGCGATTTGTTGGCTCGTCAATGCTTGTAGTCGCAAACTCATCAATTGGATAAACCCCAGTTCAGTGATGAGCCTCGAATTCAAATCAACTGCCCCTTTGGTATTGGCGGTTTTTTCAATCTGTTGTGAGAGTTTATGCAAGGCTGCAATGTGTTGATTGATTTCGTTATAGCTTTGGGTGGTTTGAACCTGCACGGCACGATTCACCGCTTTGTCTTCTTTAAAGCGAGCGGCTTTTTCAGGGGTGGTGTAACGTGCATAATCGGTTTCACTTAAGGTGGGGTGATTCTTTTCATAAGCATCAATCAGCGCTTGATAACGCTCAGGATTGCCACCGGATAAATTATGCAAAGCATCCTGCCATGTGCTGACTGGCGATTGCCAACTTTGCAGCGCATCCACACCATTATTGAGATCGCCAAAACCATAATGACCACTGTTCATTGATTTTAATTGGTTGAGATTATCGACTTGGCTTTTAGCCGCTTGATAGGTGTCTGTTAATACGCGATATTGGGTTTGTAATTCGTTCAATTGTTTGAGTGCGACCGCAATCATTTCCGCGTCTGCAACACCGATAATATCCGCATGAAGGCCAGGACTGATGCCAATGGCAACGATGCTAGCCAAGAGTATTTTTTTCATTGCTGGCTCCTTTCGAAGAAAATAGGCAGCCAATGACTTGGGTTATCACCTACTTCATTTATGATTTCATCCAGCAACTTTGTTGAGCGGGTATTCCCTGAAAGCACACGGATGTAATTGCTCAAGCCACTTAAATCAAGTTTGCAAAGCATGGCCTCATTATCTTGCTTGTAAAGGAAGATCCTTGATTCAGGACTATTCTCTTGGATGGCTTGATACTGAGACTCGGTTAATTTCAATTGCTCGATATAGGTCTCCCTATCGGCAAGCGGATTGGGAAACACAAGCATCGTCGCCAAGTTATCAAAAACAACGTGTTTGATGGAGGATGTGGTCACTGTTTTTGGTGATTGCGTCATAAAAATAAAATGGCCATTTTTCTTTCTGATGGTAGGCAACCACTCTTTCAAGCATTTTTCCCAGAAAGGTGAGGCAAACAATTGCCATGCTTCATCAATAACAAAAGATGTGAGGCGTCCATCCATGCATTGGCGCATACGGTGAACAAGGTATAAATAAACAGGTGTCGCAATTAAGGGATGCGTTTGATCTATGAGAAAAGTGACATCAAAGCCTACTTTGTCAAAATTAAGGTTCAGAGCGTCATCAACATTATCAAAAAGCCAGTGGAATTCGCCATCAATCCTTGCGTGATCCTGCTTGAGCCATTTACGTAAATGAGTCCACCGGGGAAAATCGATGGGTAAAAACTGGCTGACATGACTTAACGTTCTGTAGGCAGGCGCTAATTGCTCAAAGGCATAATCGATGCAGTTGTTAATGGTTTCAGCAATATCACTAGGCGTAACACTTTCGCCCTCTGCTTGCACCAATGTGCCAAACCATGTTTTTAAAAATGAACGATTTTCTGGGGAGTCCGGCAATTGCAGTGGATTCATGGCGACTGCATTTGCAGGGTCAATCTTCATATAAGCGCTATTGCCACAAGCCAGAATATAGATTTTGGAAGATTCATCGCGATCGATGTAAAAACTACGCCCTCCAAATCGCATCATTTGGGCATCTAAAAAATTAACCAGCGTGGTTTTACCGGCGTTATTACCGCCAAAGACCGCAGCATGTCCTTTTGAGGGATTCGTGCGCGACCCTTTGGTGTGGTAATTAAAATAGACGGGCGTTTTGGAAGGTGTTTCCAAAAGCGTCACCGCGCCGCCTAGGAAATTCTCATTGTTAAATCCTTGGCTCGCATTATGTAACGGACAAAAATCAACAAAGTTAAGAGAGGTAATCAACGATGCTCGTGCAATAAAATGTTGATTGCAGGGCAACTGACTCCAAAAGGCAGGCTCTAAGCCAAGCGTTTCGCGAGCGACGACAATGCCACTGCTTGCATAGCGCTTAGTTGCTTCAAGTATGAGCGTTTCAAGCAATGCTTTAGTTGGTGCTAATAACATGATTGTGTGGTGATGTGCGCCCAATAGTAAGGTTTCACTGGCAACCCCATCTTCTAAATCCGCTAATGCATCCGTTTGACTAATCGCCTTGTCTTCAGCACTTAATAGTTTGGTGCGCTTGTGATCAATTCGCTTAAGACCTGCATCTAGGCCGATGGAGGCAAATGTATGGGTAGAAATAAACTCACAATCCAATGACAATAGGTGATCTAGTAAAATACTGACGGTGCTTGTTGGGTATTTCTTCAAAGAAAGCATGGCACCGAAGCGGCAATTATCATGGGTATTGCCTTGAAATTGGATGTATTCACCAAAGAGTAGTTGATATCGGCTGACATAATGCCCTAAGTGGCCATGAGGGTATTTTGCTTCTGCTGTAAATGTATTGGGTATTGTGTTGGCTATTGCAGGGCTGTGAATGGGGTGTCTGTATTGTAATGATTGGCCTGCATTGACAACTAAGCCTAAAAACTCGACTAGTTCGCTAAAACCAAGCGTTTCCTCTTTCTCACCTAATATTGAAGCACCAAAGGGCGCTAGATTCGCTTTGAGTTGTTGCATGGTTTGCGTAAGGGTTGTGATTTTCACTTCACGTTGATGTGTCGCGATTTCAGCATGATTTTTTCCTGAAATGCGCTGAACCCATTGCAATAAGGAACCTGTTTTATTCGTGTCATCGCCTTTTAAGACCACCGTGATGTATAGGTGATTAGTGTAAATATTTTGCTCTTTAAAGCGTTGGTGATACTGTTTATCCAGATCATGAGCGAATCCAGATTTGAACGCCCCTGTTAATTGGCAGGTTGTTTTTTGCCGATGCGTGGTCACGTAAACAATAAAACGCGAATCCAATCCAAGAAACGCTTGATGCAGTAAAAATTTTTGGTGATTTAAAGTATCTGGATCTTCGATTTCAAAGGGTACACCACTAACACGGAGTACCGCCCCAACGAAACCTGATTGTGATTCAAAAATACTGGGTGTATTGAGGTGCGTAATTGGAAAAAGATCTGATATCTTGGCTTCTTGATAAACACGCTTGAGCACTTTAGAAAGGTTCATAAGCTCGAGCCCTCCAAATGTAAGCATTAGGTACTTGTGGCAAGGCATGGCGTTTGGCACAAAGGGTAAAAAAGTGTGAGTCATAACGACAAACGACCCATCCAAAGAGGTGAAGTGGTACAAAAATGAGTCCATAAAGTGGCGATATCCCAATGAACGCACACATCGATACAATCAAATTGATCATGTGGTATTCGAAGGTAACGCCAGCTGTCATAGCGGGTCTTGTTAGGGCATTAAATAACGGACTTATCTCTAACTCGCTCACAGGAGTCCCCTTAGCCAATAATTGTTGAATACAAGGAAGATCCACCAAAGATGATGCCCATACCGACCAAAATCATGACGAAATATTCCTTGGGGAATTTTTGAAGAGCCAAACACAGATAGCCTGCAATGATGATGCAAAAAATACCCACAGTTCTTGCAAGACCGCCTTGTAAATAGGTGATGGTTCGGTTAATGATGCTTTCAATGGATTGTGCTTGTGAGATTGAAGGCACCATCAAGCAGACAGCTATCCAATAAAGATTACCCGTGCACTGTGGCCAGCTTTTTAGTCGTCTCATAACGCCACCTTCGCTTTTTCTTGCTGCAATTTTTTTAGATAAATTTCTTCGCGGTCAATGTCGATATGCTGTGGGGCATTGATGCCAATACTGATAATATCGTCTGTGACTTTCAGCACTTTCATTTGAATCAAACCCTTACCAATCAATATCTGTTGCCCAATTTTTCTAGTTAAAACCAACATAGTGTTCTCCTGTGTTATTTGGCTAAAAATTCCTTACACTGCTGCAAACAAGACAAAACAACTGCCGGATTTGCAGGGACATACGTTTCTTTCACAACATCAACAAACGTTTGTTTTTTAATTTGCCTACAGCACTGACGCATTTGAGGCAGTGTAGGCGGCATCTCATAAAACTCTCGGCAATTCAGTATTGCTTGAGTAAGCACCTCATCCGTAAACTCACTTAACGCCTCTTGCCACTCCTTTTTAGCAAATTTAAAAAACACCTCATCTTTAAATTGGCTTCGCCAAATATGCCCATAAAAAGCAGCAAATTTGGAGAACAGTAAATCAATCCGCTTATCAACTTTGTAAATATCTTTGGAGCTGGATGACATTGTTTCTTTCTGGTTCGTCGACATCACAGGGCGGGCAGAACATGTCTGAACCTGCGCCACGTTTTCGAGTATTTTTTGTATGCTCTGCATGCTGTGTCTCCTGTAATGCATCCGTAGAGTGTTCATCCTCCCAGCATCGTTGGGTTAACCAATTCGCCGGATATTTCCAAGGTGGTACCCATGTGCCACGTAATTGCATTGCCTCAACATGATTGATTTGTGTCTGTAAGGCTTGTATGAGCTGCTGAAATAACGTTGGATCAGGGTTTAGCTGTTCAAATGCGGCTTGTGCCTTGTGTTTTGATTTTTTCTCTGGATAAAGCGACCAAAATTTTTCGAATTGCGATAATAAATAAATATAATTATTATCTTTTAGAGGTATGGCGGCTTTTTGTGATTCTGCTATGTCGGCTTTTGAGTACCCAGCCCCCCAACCCTCAGTATTTACAAGGCTTTTCTCATGCTGGTTTGTGGTGGCTTTCTGTGGCGGGTTTATGGCGGCTTTATTTTGGACGGAATAATCCCTATGAGCCAATTCGCATTTTAAAATTAATTGCATCCCTTCTGATTGCACAGTAATAACGCCGGCACGCGCTAAACCAGACATGGCGCGTCTCAGTTGATCACGTGAAAAATTTTGGCTCTTAATGCCTTGATGCGGCTCAACATACAGCTGCTCAGATATCGATTGATAACTGATACGCCTTTTAATACCCACTAATCCGGTTTTAACGTCCATATACGGTCGTATACCTCTCAGATAAGCCAGTTGCTGGATATGCGGTAATCCGCAGAGTGCAGCAAGCTCATTATCGTTAATGACAAAATCCATAAAATCCTCATTTATCCATTGACTTAAGATTTCCGATGACACTTTAAGAAGTAAGCATCGTTATTCTTTTTTTCTTATGCTATATTTGAATTAAATAATAATTTAATTATTGATACTCGTGATAATATTATCACATAGGTGATAATGTCAATAGTTTATTAACTATCTCAAATAGGAAATTTAAAGCGACATGAATGATATAAAGAAATTGATTGGGCAGCGGATCCAGGTCGAGCGAAAAGCTAAGGGGTTAACTCAAGCAAAGCTTGCCGAGTTAGCCGGTGGGCTAAAGCAACCCAGAGTTAATAATTGGGAGCAAGGTATTCGGACACCTGGACCGGAAGAGATTAAACAATTAGCAAAGGTACTCGAGGTCTCCCCTGCATTCTTGATGTGCCTCACCGACCGCAAACAACCACATCCTTTGGATAAAAATTATGTCGGGGCATTAATGCCGTTGTTGAGTCCTGAGCAACTTGATAATCCACAACATTGGATTCAATCCATAAGAGAGGGAGAGTACGACGGTGAAATAACATTTATACCCATCACTATAGAACTTGCTAAAGTGATAGGTGACAATGCTTTTGCGCTGAAAATGGAAGATGAAAGCATGGAACCTGAGTTAAGGCCAGATGATGTCCTAATCGTTAATCCGGATGCGACGCCAAAGCCAGGCAATATTGTTGTGGTCAAAAGTGACGGCAATCCTGAAGTGATTATCCGTCGTTATAAACAGTTATCTATTTCTAAGTCAAGCCTGCAATTTGAGCTACTAGCTACTAATAAAAATTGGGCGGCTATTCAAAGCCATGAACTCGTCGGGTGTAAAATTTTAGGTACTGTTATTAATTTAAGTAGGCAAATAGCATAGGGACTCATTCTACCTGTGCTCTTTTGATGCTTATGCTTTAAAGCATTCCATGCTTGGAGTATCAGCCTCTATTATGGTTTAAAAACATTTGCAAACACCCGGAAATTATTTAGGAATATTAAAATGGCTAGTATTGATTCCGCCACAAACAATCACAAGAATTGATTCTGCTGCATGAATGACACTACCTACATAAACAACAATAAAAAAGGAATTGTTAATTACAGTGAACGGCAAAAGGCGGGGCTCGTCTACACTAGTAATCTTGCAGAATCAACTGTGAATACACTTATTAATGACCGGCAGAAAGGGAAGCAAAAAATGTTATGGGGTCGTGATGGTGCGCACAACGTTTTACAAATCAGAGCTTCTGTTTTTAGTGGTTCATGGGATGGTGATTGGAATAAAGTGGAATCAGAAATATACAAAAAGGTAGCTTAAAAATCATGATTAGGATGCATTAAAGATCAATAATGGTGATGCTTCCGATTTCCACCAACAATCTCATATGGCGCTACATCTTTAGTGACCACCGCACGAGTGCCAATAATCGCACCATCACCAATGATTACACCTGGCATAATTGTCGCGTCATAGCCTATCCACACATCATTACCAATTACGGTATCTTTTTTGCGATTAGGAATAAATGGCACTTCAGGCCAATAAGATTGAAAAATAATGAAGGGAAATGAGGAGAAACCGCCCAAATGGTGACTGCCACCGTTCATTATAAATTTAACATTGGTGGCGATTTGACAGAATTTGCCAATAATCAGTTGGTCACCAATAAAATCGAAATGATAAAGAACGTTTTTTTCAAAATTGTGGACATCAACTGGATCATCATAGTAGGTATAATTTCCCACAATGATGTTAGGATTTTTGATGATGTTTTTCAAAAATGCCGTTCGTGAAGACGCAGGAATGGGGTGCAACTCGTTAGGATTGGGATGCATTTGATTTAATCCTTATAGTTTTTGTTGATTCTGGAAACAAACATTGGAACATAAATAGATAACTGACAGCGCCCTTATTAGTAACCTGTCCTGTCTGTACCAGAAATTATGCCTTTATTGACTGATTTAAATCTGGACGATTGTTTTTGCCGATTTATTGGCCAGAATTTTTGGGCACAAATTGGGTACTTTCCAACGATTTTTGGGTACATTTTGGGATCATCCGGGGACAGTAAAAGACTACAAAAGACAGTGTGCAAATACAACAAAGCCCTTGATTTATAAGGGCTTTTGATGGTCTTAAGTGGTCTTTAATAGTATTTTAAATTGGTGGAGGCGGCGGGAATCGAACCCGCGTCCGCAGATCCTCTGCCTTCAGTTCTACATGCGTAGCCTTGTCTTTTGTTTTAACTGTGAGCTCTCCGACGGGCAGGATGGCACACAGCGATTCCCTGAGTTTCGCATCTTAATCCGGGATAGACTAAAACACTAGCTTATCTTCTATGACCGTTGATTCGATACCAATAAGCGAGCTCGGTCAACGGGGCACTGGGTTTAATGCCAGTACACGTCGATTTGTTTAAATTGATTAAGCTGCAATAGCTCCAGCTCTATCAGAAGAAACATAATCAAAGTATGCATCGTTTTTTGCATTTATATTTAGTGAGTCTGATTTACGAGAGTTCTCATTCTCGGCATGCACCTCTGGTTTTGCAACCCACGTCGAAGCCGGGTCGCCCCCAATTTGTACATTTTAAGTATAACATAAATAATGGCAAATTAGCATTTTTATAACTAAAATTAAAAATGTTTAGGCTCACGTCTACTTTGCGTTTTCCTTAATGAAGGGAAAAAATAGTTAATCATGAATACCATTATGACGTAATAAGGCATCCACTGTTGCAACGCGGCCTCTAAAATCTTTATAAGCTTCAGATGCTTTTCTGGAGCCTCCCACTTCTAAAATAGAATGTAGAAAATTTCGGCCAGTTTGCGGATTTAAAATTCCTTCTTCTTCAAAACGTGAAAATGCATCACTGGATAAAACTTCTGCCCAACTGTAACTGTAATAACCTGCCGCATAACCGCCCCCAAAAATATGACTAAAACTGTGTTGAAAACGATTATAAGGAGCTATAGGCAGTACATTCGTTTTAGTACGTACATCAGCTAAAATATCACTTATCAGCGAGCCATCATTTTTTTTGTATTCTTGATGAATACGAAAATCAAATAAAGAAAACTCCATCTGTCTTAACATAGCCATAGCAGATTGAAAATTTTTGGCGGCAATTAAACGTTTATAGAGTGACTCAGATAATGGCTGCTGAGTTTCAATGTGTGAAGTGAGTAATTCTAATGCACTTTTCTCCCAACACCAGTTTTCAAAAAATTGGCTAGGTAGCTCCACTGCATCCCATTCAACCCCGTTAATACCGGAGGCATCAAGATAATCAACCTGGGTCAGAATGTGATGCAGGCAATGACCAAACTCATGGAATAAAGTGACTACTTCATCGTGTGACAATATTGCTGGTTTATTAGCAGATGCCTTAGCGAAATTACAGGTTAAAGTTGCTATAGGTAATTGGATACTTCCATCGTCCAGTTTTCTTCGGCTCTGAAGAGAATCCATCCAAGCACCACTATGTTTATTTGCTCGAGCAAATAAATCGGTGTACACATAACCACGTACTTGATTATGTTCATCAATTACACAATAGCATTGTACGTCTTTATGCCAAATATCAACTCCTTTGATTTCTTCAATCGTCATGCCATAAAGTTCTTTAATCAGATCAAATAGTCCCTGCATTACTTTAGGCTGAGGGAAATAAGGGCGTAAATCCTCCTGGGACAATGCAAATAAATCCAATCTTCTTTTTTCAGATAAATAACCAAGATCCCATGGTTTGATAGGATCAATATGCCATTTACTTGCGGCAAATTCTTTTAATTCTGAAAACTCATTTTGGGCTTGCTGATGTGCTCGTTTTACTAAATCATTCATAAAGTCCATTACTTGAGTTGTAGAGTCAGCCATTTTGGTTGCCAAAGATAATTCAGCATAATTAGTAAAACCTAAAAGCTTGGCTTCCTCATCACGCAAAGCTAATAGTTCCTCCATTAATGGGGTGTTGTCATAAGTGCTCGCATTAGGACCTTGATCCGAAGCTCTAGTTACATAGGCCTGATACATTTCTTCCCGCAGAACACGATCGTTAGCATAACTCATCACGGCTTGATAACAAGGATATTCCAGAGTAAGAACATATCCTTCAAGTCCTTTCTCTGCAGCCAATTCTTTCGCTGTATTTAAAGCATGTTCAGGCAATCCAGCTAAACGTTGTGGATTGGTGATATGGATAGTAATTGCTTGGGTTGCATCCAATATGTTGTGTTCAAATTGATTGGATAATTCATCCAAACGAATTTGAATCGCTTCAAAACGTTTTTTATCGTGTTCATTCAATGCTACACCAGATAATTTAAAATCACGTAAATTATCAGTAATAATTTTTTTCTGTACTGGATTTAAGGTATGAGTGTCAATGGATTCAATAGCTTTATATAATTTGTGATTATGCCCCATAGCCGCTTCATAAACAGAAAGCAAGGGTAAGCATGCATCATAACATTCACGCAATGATGGAGAATCCATTACCGAATGTAAATGAGACATTGGCGACCAAAAACGCTCCAATTCGTCAGCCATATTCTCTAATGGATACATTAAATTATCCCAAGTGTACAGTTGATTTTCCTGAAGTATACGCTCGACTCGCTCTAAATGACTTTTTAACATTCCATCAAGATGCAATTTAAAATGATTAATATCGATATGACTAAACTGGGGTAATCCAACAGGTGCTGACATGACGTACCTACAAATAGTAATTTAAGATACAAAAGCATAACACTCAATTGCCAAAGGCTCTACTTATGGCTTAGAGAAAACTGCATCCCATCCAGAGCCGTCTTATTTTCTTTGCTAGTTTCAACCTGCTCAATGTCAAACCTTATTATAGGCTCGTTCCTCTTAGCAAAAAAGCTTAATTTTTTTACTCCTCCAGAGGGGATCTCAATAATATCTTTTGGGCGCTTATGAGCAATAATGGGCACTAAAGCAAAATTAATGAAACAAATGAGAACCAAACAAGTTGCTCCCACCAAAGGAATTATTGGGTATGTGGCGACCAATGGTGCAGCACAACACATTGAAAGAAAAATTCCCAATGTACTCATTACGTGAGAACCCAAACGCAATAACTCAAAATTAAACTGCTTATCTAATAGACCTAAAAATTGGTCTATTTCATCTTTATTTTCAGTAGTGATCATAGAGCGATATTTTTTACGCAATTCAGCTAATCGATTCAATTCAATATAAGTACGCACTGAAGACATAGCCACATCAAAACCAAAAAAGGCAATAGATAAATAGATGCCTATCTGGGCTAAAACACCCGTTAAGATAAAAGAATTAACTATCCCCACCCCTACCCATGCTAAATCATTACCTAATTCAAACCAGCGACGTAGCATTTGTCCTTGAAAGCGAATATTCCAGCTTAACATCCTTTCTTCTTGCTTCATCCATGGACCTATTAAGGTATGTTTTAATAAAAGGAAAAGATTCGTGATTAGTCGCGGAACATAAAAAAACCAAGCAACATGACGGAGAAAAGGATCGGTATATTTATCCAGATTACTGATAACACGGTGATACCAATCCGCACTAAAACTTAGGGTGGAAATCAAATCTAATAAGCGTTTCGATCGAATGAATAATAATCGGTATAAATTAATATTAATAGTTTGTACACGCACTTGTTGGGAAAAAGAAGCCCCTACATGAACTTTTTCTTCGGGGAAGATAGCATTGATTTTTTTTAACTGAGTAAATAATTTATAGCATAATTCCATACTAGGCTGTTTTCCATGTACTGAGTGGAGTACAGTAAAATCTACAAGGGTAACATCGATTTCATTTAGCAGTTCACAATAAAGTTGTTGTTGTCTGCGTAAACACTCCACCTCTCTTGGTACAATTAAGTAATATTGGTAAACATATTCCAGTAATGTAGCCAACAATCGTGCAGCAATTAATTGCTCCACAATATGTTCTTCTTTAACAGGATGTGGCGATAACAAATTAGCTCTAATTTGCTGTCCCAGCAAATTGTATTCACTATGTAAAATAAGGTGTGAGCAGACGATTTTACGATAAAATCTGTTACGAACAGATAAAGTCATATTCAATGAGTTTGGATCATCGAATCCAATTGCTTGATCAAAAAGAGTTTCTTGTAAACGTTTTAAAACTGGATTCATAATGTCTTAAAATGATTTATAGATACCAAATAATTACAAAGGGATCCTATTTATACACAAATTGAACTAATTAACAAATTTTATCTTAACAAAAAATATACAAAAAGTGAAATTATTTGCTTTAAAATAAAAATATATGGGTATAAAATTTTCACCTATTGCATTATAAATGCTTATATCTTATTTTTTATCCGGACTTCAACTATTCTTTGTAATATATTCGAAAATTAAAAATAAGCTTGTTTTCTTGCTGATTCACGTCTTCTGAGCGACAATAGCGCACTGGTATAGCGCAGAAGAGAACGCATGAATCGTTTAAGTGAATTAGCGAACGCCATTCGTATTTTAAGTATTGATGCAGTTGAGCAGGCTCAGTCAGGTCATCCGGGAATGCCTTTAGGCATGGCTGATATTGCCACTGTTTTATGGAAAAAATTTTTAAAATATAACCCTAAAAATCCACATTGGTTTAATCGTGACCGCTTTGTTTTATCGAATGGGCACGGTTCAATGCTGCTTTATTCATTGTTACACTTGACAGGTTATAATCTTTCTATAGAAGAGCTGAAAAATTTTCGCCAGTTAAATTCAAAAACTCCAGGTCATCCTGAATTAGGCCATACTCCTGGAGTAGAAACTACCACAGGACCTTTAGGGCAAGGTTTAGCCAATGCAATCGGCATGGCAATAGCAGAACAGGCACTAGCCAGTCGCTATAATCATGCGGAATACCCCTTAATTGACCATCACACCTATGTATTTGTTGGTGATGGTTGTTTGATGGAAGGAATCTCTCATGAAAGCTGTTCTTTAGCTGGAACATTAGGGTTAGGAAAACTGATCGTTTTTTACGACAGTAATGGTATTTCTATTGATGGAAAAATAGACTCATGGTTTACTGATGATACTGCAACTCGCTTTAAAGCTTATAATTGGCAGGTTATAGAGGCGATTGATGGCCATAACTTGGATGTAATTGAAGAAGCTATTGTTAAAGCAAAAGCGAATACAACTCAACCCACCCTGATTATCTGCAACACAATAATAGGTTTAGGATCTTCGGTTGCCGGAAGCGAAAAGTCTCATGGCTCACCATTAGGCGCTAAGGATATTGAAAAAGTACGTGAATTCTTTCATTGGCATCATGCTCCTTTTGTGATCCCAGATGCGATTTATCAACAATGGAATCATGTAGAAGAAGGCAATCACCAAGAACAACAATGGTTATCTTTATTGCATCAATACCAGCAACGTTACCCAAGAGAATATAATGAGTTTTTGCGCCGTATTAATGGTGATCTTCCTGATGATTGGCAAAGTCAAAGCAAGATATTTCTCGAACAATGTCGCACTAATGAAAAAGCTGTAGCGACTCGCAAGGCATCACAACAATGCATTGAACATTTTGCACATTTGTTACCAGAGATGCTGGGTGGTTCTGCGGATTTAACCGGTTCTAATAATACAGATTGGCAAGGAAGCAAACCCATAACCCGTGAAGATTTTTCCGGTAATTATTTATATTATGGAGTGCGGGAATTTGCTATGGCTGCCATTATGAATGGTTTAGCAGTGCACGGTGGCTTTATTCCTTATGGAGGAACATTCCTAGTCTTTGCTGATTATGCGCGCAATGCCATACGCTTAAGTGCACTAATGAAACAACGTGTTATTTATGTCTTTACTCATGACTCTATTGGCTTAGGTGAAGACGGTCCCACGCATCAGCCTGTAGAACATGCATCCATGTTACGTATGACTCCAGATATGAACGTTTGGAGACCTGCCGACTTAATGGAAACGGCTGTTGCATGGCAAAGCGCTTTGGAGCATCATAATGGGCCCACGTCTTTACTGCTATCAAGACAAAATTTACCGGCATTACCCCATACGGCAAACGCTGCTGAATTAATTAAAAAAGGAGCTTATATTATTGTGAATTGTGAAGGCACCCCTAATGCCATCTTAATCGCGACGGGCTCGGAAGTTCAGTTAGCCATTGCCGCAGCAGAACAAGTAAAATCAAAAGGACTAAAAATAAGAGTAGTCTCAATGCCATGCGCTAACCGCTTCCTGGAACAAGACCAGAGCTATAGAAATTATGTCTTACCCCAAGAAGTTGAACAACGCATTGCAATTGAAGCAGCCAGCACTTGCTATTGGTATCAATTTGTTGGGCTAAAGGGTGCAGTAATTGGTCTGGATCGTTTTGGTGTATCTTCACCAGCAGCTAAGGCATATGATTTTTTAGATATTACCGTAGAACGAATAGTTAAAACTTTAGAAACTTCAGGATGTGTTGACATTTCGTCGAACGAATAAAAATGTTAATCGTCCCTAACTGTAAGCAAATATAAAATAGTGTAAATCGCTGTACTTAAAAGACAGTAAAGCACCTAAATTGGGAGAAATAGTATGACAATACGTGTCGCGATTAATGGCTATGGTCGCATTGGTCGTTGTATTTTAAGATCTATTTTTGAATACAACAGACAAAATGAATTTACAATCGTTGCGATCAATGATTTATCTGAGATGAGAGTTACCTCTCACCTCACTCGTTATGATACAACACATGGACGCTTTCCATTTGAAGTAGCTACTGAAGGCAATATGCTCATCATTGACGGACATCCTATCCAAATCACTGCTGAGCGTAATCCAATAAATTTACCATGGAAAGAATTAAATATTGATCTCGTTTTTGAGTGTACCGGGTTCTTTACTGAGCGTTCAGCAGCAATGCAGCATATTACTGCAGGTGCAAAAAAAGTATTGATTTCTGCTCCGGGCAAAAATGTCGATGCAACTATCGTGCATGGTGTCAACGACAATATCTTGCAAGCATCTGATATCATCGTGTCCAATGCATCATGTACTACAAATTGTCTAGCACCTGTTGTGAAGCCATTAAATGATGCTTTGGGTATTGAAAATGGTTTATTAAATACAATTCACGCTTATACCAATGATCAAGTGCTTTTGGATGGAAGTCATCAAGATTTACACCGTGCTCGTGCCGCAACACACAACATCATTCCAACTAAAACAGGTGCTGCAGCAGCAGTGGGGCTAGTTTTACCTGAATTGGCTGGAAAACTTGATGGTTTTGCCATGCGTGTACCTGTTATTAACGTATCGGTGATTGACTTAACGTTCACAGCTCAACGTGAAACCACGGTAGACGAAGTCAATGATATTGTCCGTAAAGCAAAAAGTCGTACCTTACAAATCAATGATGAACCCTTAGTATCTTCTGATTTTAACCACCATCCAGCATCTGCTATTTTTGACACCACTCAAACTAAAGTATTTGGCAAATTAGTTAAAGTGGTTGCCTGGTATGATAACGAATGGGGCTTCTCCAATCGTATGTTAGATACAGCATATAAAATGATGAATTGCTAAAAACCTGTGTGGAGAGAATAATGAATCTGATACAAATGAGCGACATAGACCTTTCAGGAAAGAAAGTGTTAATTCGCGAAGATTTAAATGTTCCCATCAAAGATGGAATAATTACCAGCGATCAACGACTGCAAGCTGCCTTGCCTACTCTGCAAGCTGCTTTGGCAGCTGGAGCAGCAGTAATGGTATTGTCACATCTTGGTCGTCCACAAGAAGGAACCTTTGAAAAACGTTTTTCACTACGACCTGTAGCAGACTATTTACAAAAGGAATTAAACTATCCAGTCCGTTTTGTGACTGATTACCTTAATGGCGTGGAGGTTAGCCCGGGTGAATTAGTAGTTTGTGAAAACGTGCGTTTTAATCTAGGCGAAAAAAGCAATGATGCACAACTGGCACAAAAACTTGCTAAGCTTTGTGATGTATTTGTTATGGATGCTTTTGGTACAGCTCATCGTGCACAAGCATCTACTTGTGGTGTCGCTCAATTTGTTCCCATAGCTGTCGCGGGTCCATTATTAACTAGAGAACTAAAGGCCTTAGAAAAAGCTCTGGCAGCACCACAAAAACCTATTGTTGCCATTGTTGGCGGTGCCAAAGTCTCCTCTAAATTAACCTTATTACGACAATTGGTTGGCATGGTTGATTACCTTATCCCCGGTGGAGGCATCGCCAATACGTTCCTTAAAGCGCAAGGATTTGAAATTGGCGTATCACTTTATGAAGCCAACTTACTTGATGAGGCGCGTTCTATTCTTCAACTAGCTGAAGAAAAAGGCTGTCATATTCCCTTACCAACAGATGTTGTGGTAGGTAAAACGTTTAGTGAAACCTGTCCAGCATATAATAAATCACTGCTCAACGTAGCTGCTGACGATATGATTCTTGATATTGGTCCCGTAACAGTCAGTGACTATGTAGATATCATCAATGAGGCGAAAACCATTATTTGGAATGGTCCCATTGGCGTTTTTGAGTTTGCACAATTTGCATACGGTACTCGTGCTCTAGCAATTGCTATTGCGGAAAGTGATGCCTTTTCAATCGCTGGAGGTGGTGATACTTTAGCCGCAATCGATCTGTATGATCTGAATCAGCAAATATCTTATATTTCGACAGGAGGTGGTGCATTTTTGGAGTGTTTGGAAGGAAAAACATTACCAGCCGTTGCCGTTTTGCAGGAGCGCAAAAAAAATGTTACGTCAAACTAAAATAGTTGCAACTTTAGGACCAGCAAGCAGTGATCCAATAATACTTCGTGCCATGTTGACTGCTGGAGTCGATGTCGTACGCATTAATTTTTCCCATACAGATGCAGATGCATCTGCACTCCTATTAATTACCTTAGTACGACAAATTGCTGAAGAACTGAAACAACCACTAGCCGTAATGGCTGATTTACAAGGACCTAAAATACGCATAGGTCGCTTCAAAGATAAAGCCATTACTCTGGTAGACGGACAAAATTTCACCTTAAATTGCCTTGATTCTGAGCAATTAGGTGATGTTCATGAGGTATTCGTCGCTTATCCTAATTTAGCGTATGAATTGACCCCAGGCGATCATTTGCTGATTAATGATGGGTTAATTGAACTGAAGGTAAAATCCCTTTCCGATTCGAAAATTCATTGTATAGTGATTGAAGGAGGAATTTTATCTGATCTAAAAGGTTTAAATCGAAAAGGAGGCGGTTTAGCAGCCAGAACTCTAACCGATAAGGACATCCAAGATTTGCGTACTGCCATTAGTGCAGAAGTAGATTACATTAGTATGTCCTTTGTGAAAGATGCATCAGACATTCGGCACGCACGAGCACTGATGAATGAATTTGGCGCAAAAAAAACACCTATTATCGCAAAAATCGAGCGCTCTGAAGCTCTTGAACATCTGACCGAGATCATTGAGGAAGCAGATGCAATTATGGTTGCTCGTGGTGATTTAGGTGTAGAAGTTGGCGCAGCTGAAGTTCCAGCCATCCAAAAAAATATTATTAAACAAGCACGTCGTTTGGATAAATTAGTTATTACAGCAACCCAAATGATGGAGTCAATGATTACCAATCCTCAGCCTACTCGAGCGGAAGTCTCTGATGTAGCAAATGCAATATTAGATGGTACCGATGCAGTTATGTTATCTGCAGAAACAGCCAGTGGTCAATTTCCGGTAAAAGTTTTGAGTATGGTTAATAAAATTTGCTTAAGCGCGGAAAAACATGCCAGTTTTTACTACCAGAGCACTTCTGAAGTCTGGCATTGTCGTCGTGCCGATCAAGCCATTGCAATAGCAACAATGCATGCAGCCAATCTTTTTCCCATTCAAGCAATTATTACTTTAACTGAATCTGGTGACACTGCTTTATGGATCTCCAGACAACAGGGTACAGTGCCTATTATTGCTGTTTCAGCTAATAAACGAACCCTGGGTCGTTTAAGCTTAGCGCGTAATGTTTTTCCTGTATTCATGAATTACCACCATTTTGCAGCAGATACTTTAAACCAACAAGTGCTTAGTGAATTAATAACATCACAACATATTGAGAACAAAGGTTTTGTTTTATTAACACGCGGTAGGATTATTGGAATTCAGGGTGGAACAAACAGCATGGAAATTATTAATGTAACGCCATTATAAGTTGCTCAAATTACTCTGTTAACATCTCGCTAGCTTGAATGAGATATTAACAGACCTTCAGTAATACCAACCATTTTAAACGTTATTTTTAATACAACTAAGGTACTCTAAAAAACCTTAATTATCGCATTATCACCAGTTAATCAGTCAATTTTTTATTATTTTTTAGCATCAACTGCGTAAATTTAGTTCGGCCTAATCAATACTTTCCTTTTTTTCTTCAAGACTTCGTGATAAACCTAACTTCTCTTTCAAACGCGCTACAGCATCAGGATCATACTGACGGGTGGATTTATGTTTGACGATTACTGCCGCTGCTGATTTAATTGGCTGGCTCGGTATATTCTGCGTTGCATAAGAACGTGCGGGATAACTAGGTAAATATTCATCCGTTGCGGCGGATTGACTAACTGCCTTAACTGGATAACTTGTTGGCAACTTATTAGTATTAAATTGACCTGCAGTTTTTTCTGCTAGTAGTTTACGAGCGTTTCTTACACCTTTTTCAACACGTTTTTTGATCTTAACTGCAGCATATTCCGCTTCCTCTATACTCACTTCAATCACATCATTGCCTTGTAAATCAACACGCATCTCACGTAATTTCAAGCAGGCTAAATAATCAAGTCGCCGAGTAAATATAACCACAGCTTCTCTCAATTTGCTCTTAGAAATACCCTCTTCTGCAGCCTTATCTGCATGCAACAAAATATCTTCCATAATACCTGTCTTTAAGGGACGAATACGAACTGAATTATCAAATGCGGCGGGAAAATTCGCTGCAAGCCATAGGAGTGCGTTAGTTCGTGCATTCTTAGACTGTATTTTTTGAGTTTTATTTATAACGACGGTGCGTGGGTGCAGCTCCTGTTTTCTCATTAGTGTACCCTTGATTAAAATTAGTTGCTCTATATCTCTAGGCCATAAGTTGCCAAAAACCAGTATCTTTATGTCTGAGAAATATATTTCGAAAGTAATACGAT
Organism: Legionella sp.; assembly: GCF_049790535.1. Lineage (GTDB taxonomy): Bacteria > Pseudomonadota > Gammaproteobacteria > Legionellales > Legionellaceae > Legionella. The sequence continues at coordinate 13,002 of NZ_JBAQZB010000137.1, read as the reverse complement.
CATTCGCATTAAGAATGAGCGCACAATGTACAATGTTTAGTGATTGTTTGCAAGCACTCTAAGCAGTTCTCAAGACGTTCTGTAATTTCTAATAAAAACCTATGGTCAAAGTAGAGAAATTTATTATAATCAGCCTATAATTAATTTAAATCCTTAATTAATTATCTTTATCATGAAAATCATGAAACGAATACTCATTGCATTTTTTGCTATAGTGGCACCTTGGATTATTATGCTTCTCAATGATAATCCTGGAGGAGCCTTTGTTGCATTGGTAATGCAAGCTACTTTGATTGGCTGGCCTTTTGCAACTATTTGGGCCTGGCGCACAGAATATTCTCCCAAAGCAAAACAAAAAAAATAATCAAGGAGTACCATGTTAATTCGCGTGATAGTAAACGGGGCTAAAGGAAAAATGGGACTACTTGCCTGTGAAACCTTACACAATCATCCCGAATTTGAATTAGTAGCTCAACTGGGTAAACAGGATAACTTAGCTGAGGCTATTCTCGATACCAATGCACAAGTTGTTGTTGATTTAACCCGGGCAGATGTGGTTTATCAGAATTGCTTGACCATAATTCAACATAACGCCCATCCGGTCATTGGTACATCCGGATTACTACCAGAACAAATTAAAAATTTAACGATGCTTTGTGAAACACAACGTTTAGGGGGTCTTATTGTACCTAATTTTTCGCTTAGCGCCGTATTAATGATGCTTTTTTCTGCAAAAGCTGCAGAATATTTTACTGAAGTAGAAATTATTGAAACTCATCATCAACAAAAATTAGATGCTCCTTCTGGCACTGCGCTTAAAACAGCTGAAATGATCGCTGCGGTGCGAAAAAAACCAAAAAATAAATTAAATCTGAAAGAGTTAATTCCAGGGATACGTGGTGGCACTCACTGCGATATCAATATTCATTCTTTACGATTACCTGGAATACTTGCCCGTCAACAAGTTATTTTCGCTAATGCAGGCGAAACCCTTTCTATTGTTGATGACAGCATCAATCGAAGTTGTTTTATGCCAGGGGTAATTTTAGCGTGTCAAAAAGTATTGGCATTGAGCACTTTAGTTTATGGACTAGAACATATACTTTAAACAAAACACTTAGTACAGAGAACAATTTATTTGGCGCCTATTGGAAAAAATCACCCTCCGACTAGCCATCCTCTAAATAGATATTTTAGTCTGTATCGCGGACTTAGAATGCTCCTTTTTAGAAGCATTAAACAACTCTGTACACTCATCTACTTTTATTTTAAATAGTTCATCAAAAGAATTGTTTCGTTCATCAGGCTTTAATAACTGGCGCAGATTATAAATTATCTTTGTTGCCTCAGCGCGCGAAGAGTCTTGCTCACGACGACTTAATATAATTTCAAAGATGCCTCGAATGCGAGCCACATTATTGGGCCCTGCATCTGGATTATTCATTAACGATTTAATTTGCAGTATTCCTTCAGGATTATCCGAATTTTTGAAGAAACGTCCGATACTCCAACACTTTGTGGCAAATTGGCTCATATCATTAAATGCCAGGTATAATGCATTGTAAAGTTCTGTACATCGCTCTTCTCCCAGTTGCTCGGCTATAAGCTTACATAACAAACTGTCTGCTGCAGTTAAATTGCCCTGTTGAACGCTTCCTTTAGAAATTTTCCTTACTTCATTATTTGTAGCCAATAAATCATCATATTTTAAAGAGTTATAACCCAAACGATTAGTAATCTCTAAAGTAATGTCCGCAGGCAAATATTCAGAGGGTGTTTTAATACCTTCAGATCCAGGCGCATTTTGCCCTGCGTGTTCCTGATGATGTCTGGAAATATAAAGATCCGTAACTAAAGAAACAAAATTAGCACGATTAGTAGCCGTATCTTCAAATAAAGGCCAATCTCCATATTTTAAATAATAAAGAACAATTGCATCCGTATGGATTATACTGATGGCTTTCCTATCTTTGCCGCTAACACAAGACCCATAAGAATAACCTTTAATCTGTAAAATGATTATCTGCTCCAAAGAACTCAGGAATAACTCCCTACCAAAGCCACATACTAATTCAAGAACGGTGGCTGAACCTCGCCGAGACTGTAAGGTATTCTTATAATTTTCAAGAAGTTTATTCAAACCCGGAACACTATCAGCATAAGGTTCTACAACTTCTAAAAATGCCACAACATCAGGATCTGTCTCTACAGTGTAAAGAACAAGTTTTGCTTTATTCAATGGGTGATTCGTTTGCACTGTTGGCTGTACAAAAGTTTCATTTCCAATGATAGATCGAGCCATTTGATTTAATTGAAAATCTGGGATAATTGAAGATACAAGTGGTATAGGACTAACTAAAGTCTGAAACAAAACAACTTGATCCAGCCCAGCACCTTCCAGCACTTTGAGCAGGTTCATAAGAACGTGTCGACGTTGTACTGCAAGAGGCCACTTTTGTTTTATTCCCTCACGCGATGCGATGTGACTTGAACGCATTACTGGAGAAAATAGCAGACGGAACTCCCCTTTAGCTGTAACCGAATATAAACTATGACTTGCAAAATTTGCTGGTAACGGTAGAGTACGATGACGACTGGATATAAATGACACAGCTTCTTCCACAGTTGTTTTACTCTTAAGGACCTTCTCCAAAAAAAATTGTTGATGATCCGACAATACCCAATACCATTGAGGAATCTTGGTAATTTGATTTAATGTATTCTGATATTTTTTACCAATAAGCTTCAGTCTAAACTGGTTAAGTTTTTCATCAATGCTGACTACTTTTTCTGTGGCTAATACTCTCATCATTTCTTGATGATGCAATGGCAATTTATCAAACCAAACTGGAAGTGGTGATTTTCTGTGAGCAATATTTTTCAAATCATTATTAATTTTGATTGCCTGACATTTTATTTCTTTCCAAGTAATCAAAAAACTATCAAAGTCACCAATGACATCAAGTATTCCTGTGGTCAAATTACAAAAATAACCTTGCATGAAGTGGTCACTAGCAGACTCACGAAACCAAAAAGGAGTTTTCGGATAACCTTCAGCTTTTATTTGTTTTAATTCAGCAATGATCTCCTTATAATGAGCAGGTAGTGATTCTTCCAGCTGAAGTACATATTCCGTATCATCATCTTTACTCAACTTCATAGAAATTAGTGTTGCCAAATGAACACGACCTTTGAACATCAGATCATATTGTTCGGCTTCATTTAATAATTCGACTGCCTCTGGAGCCAATCTATTCCATCCTGCACCAACAGCATTGATTATTTTATCAGTAAAATATACTAGCTCGTTTTGTAATTCTTCTATTGAATTACTGTTATTATAAGCAGCTCTGCATTCTGCCGCATATGCTTTTAAAGTTTCCTTAGTTAAAGGAAAAGGAGGAGAGGCATCCAAAAGAAATTCAAAAGCACGATACAAAGCATTGACTCGCCTTTTAAAACTTCGTGGATAATTAGGTTCTAAAGAGTAGAATTCCAACTGATAATCAGGAAAACGTTTTTTTAAATTATCACGTAATTCATCTGATAAGTTGCTCCCATCTGGTACACGTATCCTTCCTTTTGGCATCGTAGTATCCTTAAAACTACTTAGTCCTGGAATTACATTAGAAGTTATGAGAATTGGTTGACATTTCTCTATTTTGACTTCTGGAATTCCATTATTATTGTATAAATAGTTCTATGAAACAATTACAATGCTCAACTTAATTAAAAAAATCATAAAGGGAGTTTAATGATGGGATACCTAGTGCAACATTATGTAGGCGGTAAGATAATTAACGAATCAAGCACTGCAAGCCACCCTATTTATAATCCTGCATTAGGTGAATTAATCGGACAAGTACATTTTGCATCTCAAGCTCTTTGCGATAAGACAATCACTACTGCTAAAGAAGCGGGTATTGAATGGGGACGAACCCCAGCCATTAGAAGAGCAAGAATTCTTTTTAAATTCAAGGAACTAATGGAAAAGTATCAAATGGATTTAGCCAAAATGGTTACTAAAGAACATGGCAAAACAATCGATGATGCCAAAGGCTCTGTGGCGCGAGCTATTGAAGTGATCGAATTACATTGTGGTCTGGTGAACCAACTCAAAGGAGACTTTTCTGGAGATGTAGCCAGCGGTATTGATTGTCACACATTCAGACAACCAGTGGGCATTAGTGTAGGTATTTCTCCGTTTAACTTCCCAGTTATGGTTCCCATATGGATGATGGTACCAGCTATTGCCTGTGGCAACACCTTTATATTGAAACCCTCAGAACAAGATCCCTCCACACCTGTTCGTTTATTAGAATTGTTACACGAAGCGGGTTTACCAGATGGGGTTGCTAATTGCTTACATGGGAACAAAGAAACTGTAGATTATTTACTGACTCACCCGGATATTGCCACAGTAACTGCAGTGGCCTCGACTCCTGTAGCTCAGTCTATTTATGCTAAAGCAATAGCGCATGGTAAACGTGCTCATACTTTTGGAGGTGCTAAAAATCATTGCGTGGTAATGCCTGATGCAGATTTTGAGCAAGCAGCTTCTGCGATTGTGGGCGCCGCTTATGGTTCTGCCGGAGAGCGTTGTATGGCAATTTCAGTTGTAGTGGTAATAGGCGATCTCGTTGCTGATGCATTAATCGCCAAAATGACCCCACAAATTCAGAAAATGAAGATCAATGCTGGCGATGTATCCGGCACTGATATGGGACCATTGATTAGTAGCGCCCATAAACAAAAGGTTGTAACAGCCATAAACCAAGGAGTAGATGAGGGAGCAAAACTCCTTATTGATGGCCGAACATTTAAACATCCAAAGCATGATCAAGGCTTTTTTATAGGCCCCTCTCTGTTTGATGAAGTCACAGAACAAATGTCTATTTATCAAAATGAAATTTTTGGTCCCGTTCTCGTTATTGTTCGCGTTAATGATTTTGAGCAAGCCGTAGAGTTAGTCAACAAACATCAATTTGGAAATGGCACCGCCATCTTTACTCGGGATGGTTTTACTGCGCGTGAATACAGTCAACGTATTCAGGTGGGGATGGTTGGCATAAACATTCCAATCCCTGTGCCTATTGCCAATCATCCTTTTGGCGGCTGGAAACATTCCTTTTTTGGTGACATCGCTATGCACGGTGCAGAAAGTATTTCTTTTTATACCAAATTGAAGACTGTGACCAGCAAATGGCCGGTGAGCAAATTAAAAGAAAATGCTTTTATTATGCCAATACATGATTAACCTGGAGAAATGAATGACAAAAATTGGATTTGTTGGTTTAGGTCATATGGGTCTGCCTATGGCTATTAATCTTGTTAAAGCAGGACATCAGGTCACAGGATATGACTTACAACAATTAGCCCTACAGAATTTTGCCAACTCAGGTGGCATCATCGCCCAAAACTTGCAAGAAGTTGCCCAAGAAAAAGACATTATCATTACTATGCTGCAAACCGGGCGCCAAGTAATAAATGTTTGTGATGATAAAAAAGGAGTGTTTAGCGTAATAAAACCAGGAGCCTTATTCATTGATTGCTCCACTATTGATGTTAATAGTACCCATGAGCTGCATCAATTAGCTAAAGCCAAAAATATTTTAGCAATTGATGCACCGGTCTCTGGTGGTACCTCTGGTGCTACTGCAGGTACATTGACCTTCATGGTCGGTGGCGAAGAGTCTGCATTTCGAGCAGCGCAGCCTATACTGACGGCAATGGGGCAAAAAATTATTCATGCAGGAAATGCCGGTAGTGGTCAAGCAGCAAAAATATGCAACAACATGATTCTTGGTATTTCAATGATTGCCATTTCTGAAGCTTTTGTTTTAGCAGAACAATTACAGTTATCTCCACAAAAACTATTTGAAGTAGTAAACAGCTCCTCAGGACAATGTTGGGCCATGAGTAAATATGCCCCCGTAGCTGGAGTGCTAGAAAATGTTCCATCAAATAACAACTACATACCGGGATTTGCAGCAGCAATGATGCTTAAAGATTTATTGCTTAGTCAAGATTCAGCTCGCTCGGTCAAGATCACAACTCCTTTAGGAGCCAAAGCAACTGCCCTTTATCAGCATTTTATTGATCAAGGCTTTGGCGAGTCTGATTTTTCAGCCATTATAAAACTCATTGCCCACAGTAACGAGGTACCAGATGACCAAGCCTAAACTAACATCCACTGAAGAGTCTTTGGCTGAATTCTGGTCAGAAATAGCTAGCCAAACTGTAAAATGGTTACGCCCTTGGACTAGTGCATTCAATGGAGATTTAAAACATGGAAATGTAACCTGGTTTAAAGGTGGACAGTTAAATGTGAGCATGAACTGCTTAGATAAACATTTGCCTCAAAACGCCAATAAACCTGCTCTTATCTGGGAGGGTGATAATCCTAACCAGCAAAAAATACTAACCTATGCAGAATTGTACACTGAAGTATGTCGCATGAGTAACGTACTTAAACAATTAAGAGTAAAAAAAGGAGATAAGGTAGCCATTTATTTGCCGATGATTCCTGAGGCAATAATTACCATGCTTGCTTGTACACGCATTGGCGCTGTTCACACCGTCGTATTTGCCGGCTTTTCTGCGCATGCATTAAGACAGCGTATAATTGCTGCCAATTGTGTCTGTCTTATTACTGCAGATAGCTTTTATCGGGGTGGAAAAATAGTTCCATTAAAAGAACAGGTGGATTCGGCCTGTGAACATTTATCTCTGCCACGTCTTATTATAAAAAACACCGCCGCTCCAATTGCTTTTGCAAAAGATACTGATTATTGGTGGCATGAATTAAAAACCAAGGTAAGTACCCATTGTCCTCCAGAACCAATGGATGCTGAAGATCCCTTATTTATTCTCTATACCTCAGGCAGCACTGGCCAACCCAAAGGAGTGGTGCACACTACGGGTGGTTATCTGGTGCAAGTAGCCTATACTCAGCAACTTATATTTGCCTGTAAAGAAAAAGAAGTATTTTGGTGTACTGCAGATGTTGGTTGGATCACGGGACACAGCTACGTAGTTTATGGACCACTGTGTAATGGGATAACAACATTAATTTATGAAGGCATTCCCACATGGCCTGATGCTTCAAGAAGCTGGCAAATTATCGATAAACATCAAGTCAATGTATTTTATACTGCACCTACAGCTATACGAAGCTTAATGCGTTGTGGCGATCAATGGCTGGATTCAAGCTCAAGAAGCTCTTTACGCTTATTGGGGTCAGTCGGCGAACCGATTAATCCTATGGCCTGGCAATGGTATTATGAAAAGGTGGGCCAAAAGAGATGCCCCATTATTGATACCTGGTGGCAAACAGAAACCGGTTCCATCATGATAAGTCCTAGAGCCAATGATCCTGTAATCAAACCTGGAGCAGCAAGACAACCGATACCGGGTGTGATTCCAGTACTATTGAATGAAGAGGGAAATGAATTAACTCATGCTGGAGAAGGACTTTTAGCAATAAAATACCCTTGGCCCTCCATGGCACGCACTATTGCTGGAGATCATCAGCGTTATTGTGATACCTATTTACTTAATGGTTATTATATTACTGGTGATGGCGCCAAACGTGATGACGATGGCGATTACTGGATTACTGGCCGTGTCGATGACGTAATTAATGTATCAGGTCACCGTTTAGGCACTGCAGAAATTGAAGGTGCTTTAGTCAGCCATCCTGCAATTGCTGAAGCTGCTGTAGTAGGCATTCCTGATGATTTGAAAGGTCAAGGTATTTATGCCTATGTTACCTTAAAGAAAAATTTCACGGTAACTGAGCAATTATATGCTGAATTAATTGCTCAGGTAAAAAAACAAATTAGCTCCATTGCAAAACCAGATATTATTCACTTCACCAACGAATTACCTAAAACGCGCTCAGGAAAAATTATACGACGCATTTTGCGTAAAATTGCGGGTAAAGAAGTTCAGGAGCTTGAAGAATTAGGTGATTTATCAACTTTAGCGAATCCACATTGTCTTAAAAAATTAATGGAAAACACGGATAAATACCCTTAATAATAGTCGTTCACTTTTTTCTAAAACAGATTGCAAAAGCAGCAAATAAGTTCTGTGATTTCTGCATTTAGACGGGAATTATACTATAGTTTTATTAAGTAAATACCACTATATATCTCTTATGAAAGTCACTTTATCTAAAGAAGACTATGAATCCATTTCAATAATTGTAAGAAAACAGCTACTTCAATTAATGCCTGACAATGAATTGAATAAAGGCCAAATTATATTTGGCCCGGAGTTTATGGCAATACCACTTAGAATTTCTACGCCGTCGACACAATTTAAATTTGATGAAAAACAACTAGAATTTGTTTCCATCGTGCGTAAAAATATTAATGAAAGCAATGAATCCCATGAAAAAAAATTGCGCAAGATACAGCAATTAGAAAGTATCATTCTGTTTGGTCAGTTATTGTTTTCACAATCGGCCAGTCTTCATTTTTTACAAAAAAATACGACTCAACCATTGATTGAAGCGCAATTGGAAAAATTACGTAAATTAATACATAAAGATGGTATTCAATATAACTTTTCTAAATTTGAAGTTTTGTCGCAAAGAAAAGCATTCAATAATCATTTGGGAATAATTAAATGCTCAATTAAAAAAGCGCCTCTTAATCCAGTAGAAAAAAGCGCTTTATTAAAAAATTTATATAAAGCGCAAAAGTTTTATTACCAAGCCAATGACTTCAATTTTAAATATGCCAATAAGCCCTCGCGCTCTTTTTCAAATTTTCTTGATCAGTGTGAACGCTTTGGTTCCAAAACCGCTTTAGCAGCATCAATTATTGCCATAGGTGCAACCGCCCTTGCATTAATACCTCCCTTAACACCAATTATGGGTCCTATAGCCCTCATAACTACCATCATTGCATTAGCAATTAATATCCCCCTTGCAATGAAAAGTTTAGGGACTATGTTTTATAACCTAATCAATTTTGGTGCTGCTCCTAAACCAAGTGAATTAATTAATGCCGTCGGTCTAGCAACTGGTGTTGTTCTATTAGGCACAGGCAGCCTTATTACACAAGCAATTAACACTGCCCTAACGGGACCGAGTGCAACGCTCCTCTCCCAAGGAATTCCTACATCTCTTAGTACAGGGAAAGTAATTTTGGATCTTAGAGGGGAAATTAATAGATTAAGTGCTCAAAAAAAAGCACATCAGTACAAATCTGACTTAAAAAAGTTAAAAGAGAAACAGGAGCAAGTGAACGACATAAGCTCCATGCAAAAATTGTGATAAATTTCTGCTACTCTAACACTTGGACTTTAGCTTTTTTGCAGTTCCCCGCTATGAATCGTCGCTTAGGTCAATGCCAGCCATTGATTAAGCAAAACAATAAGCTCATTTACTCCTTCTTTTTTTAAAGAAGAAAAAGACTGCACACTAATTAAATGTTCTGCTAATTCATAATGCTTACGTACCTTAAGCAATCTATTTTTTACTTCGCTGTGACTTAACTTGTCAGACTTGGTCAACAAAATATGTACTGGCAATTCACGATTTAAAGCCCAATCAATCATCATTTGATCCAAGTCTTTTAACGGATGACGTACGTCCATCAATAACACTAAGCCTTTTAAGCTTTGTCTGATTTCAAGATAATGCGCCAAATGTTTTTGCCATTCCAATTTTACTTGCAGAGCAACTTTGGCGTATCCATAACCAGGTAAATCAACCAAACGACGTTCATTATCCAGACTAAATAAATTAATTAACTGGGTACGCCCTGGTGTTTTACTGGTACGTGCCAAACCTTTAATTCCAGTTAAACAATTTAAAGCACTGGATTTGCCTGCATTTGAACGACCTGCAAATGCTACTTCATACCCAGTGTCCTCAGGTAGATGAATAACTTTTGCGGCACTTTTTAAAAATACTACTTTAGAATAAGGATTTTTTAACATGAGATATAATATTTTGGGATTTTGACCGAGGCAGTGTACCATTACTTTGCGAATTTATATAACTTTCACTAAAAAACATAAATTGGGCTGTAAAAACCCCATATAGGCTTCTTTGAAACTCGCTGCAAAGCACCATTTGCTAATCCAGTGGCATTTCGAAAGAACTTTAATGACTATTAGCATGACAATCTAAATACTGAGATATCGATGAAAAAATTAGCGCTAACTGTTATTTTATGCATTCCAATCGTTATGTACGCCCAAGAAAATTCCACGTACATAGCAAATAAAGCGCTTGTTTGTTCCGCCTGCCACGGTCAAAAAGGCAATAGTTCTAATCCCGAATGGCCTAATTTGGCGGGGCAACATCCAAAGTATTTGATTAAACAGCTTAAGGAGATAAAAAAAGGAACGTTACGCAATGCTCCGACCATGAGTGCATTGATTGCACCACTCAGTGAACAAGAGATAGATGACTTAGCAATATATTATGCTAAAATGCCACTTGCCCAAGGAAGTACCCCGAAAGAGTTTCTGCACCGAGGAGAACAACTCTACCGCGGAGGAGATTTTGCAAAAGGGATAACGGCATGCATAGCCTGTCATGGTCCTAATGGTATAGGTAATGCGCAAGCAGGGTTTCCAGTGCTTTCTGGCCAGCATGCTGCCTACACAGTATCGCAATTACAGGCATTTAAAGACCATAAACGAAAAAATGATTTAAACCATATCATGCAAGATATCAGCAGCAGAATGAGTCAAGAAGATATGGAAGCGGTAGCACATTATATTGAAGGTTTACATTAGGGAATTTAAAAATGTTAAAAAAATTAATTTGTTTATTTTTACTCGTACCAACTATAGCGTTAGCTACATCCTTCGTTGAAGGCAAAGATTATCAAATCATTTCTAATCTAGGAGCAACTGCGAATAGAAGTAAAACGCCAATTATCCAGGAGTTTTTTAGTTACGGCTGTCCTTGGTGTTATAAAATAGAAGAGCCTCTTAACGAATGGGTTAATAAAATGGGAAAAAGTATTCAATTTGAGCGTATTCCCGTCGTATTTAAACCCACTTGGGAACTTTATGCAAAGGCGTATTACACTGCAAAAACATTGGCGCTTTCTGACAAATTAAACCCTTTATTATTTAAAACCATACAAACTGATAAAAAGCCATTAGATTCAAAACAAACCATGATCGATTTCTTTGTTGCTCAAGGAGTAGATAAAGAAATTGCTAAAAGTGCTTTTGAAAATTCAGCAACTATTGAGATGAAGGTTCAAGCTGGTATGGCACTGATGCCAACCTATCAAATTAGTGGAGTGCCTGCTTTTATCGTAAACCATAAATACAAAACAGACGTAAAATTGGCTGGTAGTCCCGAACATTTATTCGAAATATTAGATTATTTAGTAAGAAAATCGACTTAAAATTGCACTATAGGCTGGTTATAAGAAGTTCAACCGACCCTTTAGACATTCATTAACTTAATGGGTGTCCAAAGGGTATTTTTTAAGAGTTACGCTCTACCTCCAGGATTTTCTAAACTTAAAATTCCTGTATTAAAATCATAAGCAAAAAGCTCTGCGTAACGCCCCCAATCAATCATTGTACGCAAAACACGCTCGGCTTCTTTCTCACTTAAATAATCTTCAAGCTTACTTAAAAAACGTTCTTCAGAAACTCTATGACCTACTTTTTCATCTAAAACGCGACTAATATAACGTGCTAGTGGTACTTTTTCTAATAATCGTTGCGCAAACAATTGTTTGCGCGCTTGCAAATCAGCTTCGGAAAACTGTTTGCCTAAATCACTTAATTGAATATCTCCTGCGGAAACTTTCGCAAAACCCAAGATTTCCAAAGTCTCTAAAATAGGGAATAGATCATCAATATTCATCATCAATTCGTCGGCAAGCTCAGGGAGATCAATACGCTCTGCAAAAGAAGTCATGGTTTCAGTCAAGCCTATTAACTCAGAGGGTTCTACGTCAGGAAGACGATATCCTAAACCGATTTGTCGCTCACGTTGCGCACGTTTTTCTTTTTCTTTGGGGCCGGTAGTCATTAATGTATAAATTTTATCAACTAAAGCGCGAAACTCAGGAGATTGAGGATCCCGAGGTTGTTGTAAAGTTACTGGAAGTTCAGCACGAATATACCCAGGATCATTACCAAAAATTACAATTCTATCTGCTAAAGTGGCCGCTTCTTCAATGTTATGAGTGACTAATAAAATACCATTAGTATTGGTTTTCTTTTCTTTCCATAACTCCAATAAGTCTGATTTTAAGTTTTCGGCTGTAAGTACATCCAGTGCAGAAAAAGGTTCATCCATCAGTAAAACATCAGGATTAATTACTAAAGCACGAGCAAAACCAACCCGTTGACGCATACCCCCAGAAAGTTCCTTTGGGAAAGCGGATTCAAATCCATCCAGACCGATAATATCAATCGCTTCAATAGCACGATGCCTACGCTCTTCACGACTCACACCTTGTGCTTCAAGTCCTAGCTCCACATTTTCTAATACAGTAAGCCAGGGCATTAAAGCAAAAGACTGAAACACCATGGCAATACCTGCAACGGGTCTCACAACAGGTTTGCCTCTATAAGTGACCGTACCACTTGAAGGAGGAATTAAACCAGCAATAATTCGTAATAAAGTGGATTTACCAGAACCTGATTTACCCAATAAGGCGACTATTTCGCCTTCCTGCAGCTTAAAATTAACGTCTTCTAACACAAGTAAATCTTGCTCAGAAGCTTTTTTAAAAGACTTTCGTAAACTTTCTATAGCAATAATGGTTTCAGACATAAATAGCTCACAAACACTAATTTAAATTAAAACGTTCTTCCGCTAATCGATACAACGGACGCCAAATAAGGTGATTAAAAGTAAGCACATACAAACACATCATTGCCGTACCCAAAGCAATTTGAGGAAAATTTCCTGTAGTTGTACTGGCTTGGATGTATGCACCTAAACCGGTTGCCTGCAGTGTTGTATTTCCCCAGCTTACCCATTCTGCCACGATACTAGCA
>NZ_JBAQZB010000136.1:0-46834 GCF_049790535.1 Legionella sp. | reverse complement strand
AAGCTCAACAATAGTTTGCTGCATGGCTTGTTCTACAGCTTCATCACTGGTTACGTCACAAGAAATAAATAAATCTGCTTCGCTTTGATTCTCTGTCTGTTTATCCCAAATAACAACACGCATGCCTTGTTGCTGTAAATACTGAACACAGGCCTTACCCATGCCTGAAGCACCACCTGTAACTAATGCAATGTGATGTGTAAAATTCACTATAACTCTCCTTATAAACCTATAAAAATTCCTTACTCAATTCTTTAAACTCAGGGGTGCCAGCTTTTTTTAGCCATTCAAAAAATACCATTTCAGAAGTAACCAAATGAACACCTTCTTGTTTCATGCGTTTTAAACCGTATTTCAAATTTTGATCCCCTCGGCTACTCACAGCATCAACAACGACAAATACATCAAAACCTTGTTCTGTCATTTCCAACGCAGTTTGCAAGACGCAAACGTGGGCTTCAATTCCAATCAAGACTAATTGCTTTTTATGAAACTCTTTTAAACGGTGAACATAATTTTCATCGCTCATACACGAAAAATGTACTTTAGCAATACATTCTTCCTGCTTGAAATAAACACGCAATTGATCCAGAGTTGAACCAAGTCCTTTGGGATACTGTTCACTCACAAGAATGGGAACACTTATTTTTCGGGCTAGTTTTAACATCCATTCGCAACGAGCAATAAATTCTTTATTGTTCAATATTGCAGATATTAGTTTTTCTTGTACATCAATCAATAATAAAATTGAATCGTCTCTATTAAGTAACATCCTTATTCTCCTTAAAGAAATAGGCGACACTATCGCAGAAGCAATAACCTAAACTCCTGCAATATCAATAGTCTTCATTGCTACATCCATTTGCTTGCTACCACGCTGAACAGATAAAGTAATCTTCTCACCTATCTTGATTTCAGTAAGTAAATTATATAAAGCATCATAATTATCAACAGAATGACCATTAAGTGCTACGATAACATCTCCTAATACAACACGTCCCCAATTATCACGATAAGTGCCTTTTAAATGTAATTTTGAGGCTGGGGTATTTGGTAACACATCAGCAATCAAAATCCCCTTGTGCACTCCTAATCGTTGAGCAATATTAGGTGCAATGCTTTGAATACCAATACCTGATAATACCACACGTCCATGTTGAATAATTTGCGATACAATACGCTGAATATCATCAGCAGGAACAGCAAAACCAACGCCTGCAGAAGAGCCAGAACGGGAATAAATCATTGTATTTAAACCAATTAATTGTCCGGCGCTATTTAATAAAGGACCACCTGAATTCCCGGGATTAATTGGTGTATCCGTTTGAATCATGTTACGAATTGTCACGCCGCCAATTCCTGGAACTTGTCTGCCTAAGGCAGAAATAACGCCTTTCGATAAACTGTGATCTAAACCAAAAGGATTACCAATTGCAATTGCTTTTTGACCTACCATCAAATCATTAAGATGTACTACTTCAAAAGGTTTAAATGTTTTTAAGAACGATAATGCATGTTTTGAATCAATTTGTAAAACAGCAATGTCTTTTCGTGGTTCCGCTCCGATTACTTTTGCTGGCACAGTCATATTACCCAGACTAATTGCTAACTTATCGGCATCTTTAATGACATGGTAATTGGTCACTACGTGTCCTTTATCATCCCAAATAATTCCAGATCCGGCCCCATCAGGCACTTGCATTTTTTTGAATGAATAATGATTAGTAATGGTTGCTAATCGATGAACATATACCACCTTAGGTGATGCTTTTTGAAATACCTCTACTGTATTCTGCTCATCCTGAAGAAGTGTATTTACATTTATGCTATATCCTGGAAAAGCCAAAATAGAACATAAAATAAACCATAAACTACGTTGTTTCATTATTGTAACTCCACATCAATTTATTATGAATCATGCTGCATCCTCCTAAATGCAGCATGATTGTAATATACATCAGCAAAAATGTCATCAATTGTCTTAAAAGATTAATTTTAAATCAATAATCTTAACTTTTAATAATAATTAAGAAACACAGGAAATAGAGGATTGGTTGTTATATGCTCCATCCTCATCCTGTTCCTTATTGATTGGATTAGGCTTAGAGCAAAAAGCAGGTTCATCAACCGCAGCTTGATTGATATCTTGCTCTACATGATCTATATCTACTCTGGCTTCCCGCTCTATCCTTGTTTGCACAAATGAAATATTAGGTAGAGGTATAGGAGAACTAATCCCAGCAAAAAATTGTATTAAGAATTGAAATGGTGTCATCACAATATCTTTAAATGATAAAGTACCCGCTTTAATTGTCTCAACGGCAACACTCTCAGTATCCGCAATATGACGCAAATAAATTTTTTCTAATAAAGCAGAATGTTGTTTGTATATCCAATCCAAACTCGCATTACGAGCCATTTCTTGTGCCAAAAAATAACGCTCAAAATCACTTTGAGAATTCCATAAAGTGGACCTTCTTTTTTGAAAAATTTTTATCTCGCTGTCATAAAACTCCATTTTCACATCAATTTCCGCTCTTAATTTATCACAAATTGCTTTACGCTCTTCAGAAACCCCTCCGCTACTAATAATCGCCCCTGATTCCTGTATAGTAATTCGGCCATAACGCTCTACTAGTTCCATTTTTTTATGCAATAGTTCTTCTATTTGTGTATCTGCGTTTTTAATTGCATCTTTGTTAACTCCAAGCATTTGATAATGTATCTCAAAGCGTTTCGTGCTTTGCATTTGTATACGTATTTTCTCCAGCTCAGCAGCTTCCTGAGACATTGCCCTGCTTTGAGCCTCATCATTTAATTTTTTATCACGACTAAGCAATAATTGCCTCACAAATGTAGAGATAACCATTAACGATCCAAATACTGCTGAACAAATTAACGCAATAATCAACGGATTCATGGTTCGCTCCTTAATGGTATAAATGAATCAATTGAGTATGTATCTCAACAGAAAAATACTCTTTAAATGCTGCAAATGAATCGATTGCAGGCCATTGATCCGATTGATGCGTAATGCGACTCATCGCAGTTGAAAATATGGGGTAATAAAAGTGTTTTATAAAAGGTTTAATTTGCGTTAAATTAGCAAAATTCTTAACCATAACCGTAGCGTTTTCTTCTAAATTAGATAATTCTACTCGATCAATAACATCCATTAGATCATTCTCGCTCTCTACCATGGACTTGATCCAGTTAAGCAAAGCCATACGTGGTTTAAAGAGTAATAATTGACGCCCCTCTTCGATGGAAGGCTCCATAAGAATAATATGATTATGCAATTTCACTTTAAAACAACAGAGAAAATCAAGAAAATTAGTTTCTATTACGGAACGAGCTTTATCCCCTAACCAACGACAAATTTCATGACGAAACATGATTGAGAAATATTTTTCTAATTCATCAAGAGTGGCCTCGTCTGAATTTTTTTTAGGTAACGTATAAGCTGTGTTGTCAATTTGTAATAAACGAAGATCAGGTAATTTAATCCCTGGTAATTGTGATGCCAGGAATGATAGAAACACAGCTGTGGGTTTTAATACCACAATTTCATACGTTTGGCGCATCCTACTCTCCTTGATTTGAATAATCCAATCTTAAATATTCGACTAAATAACACAAAAAGATCTCTACCTTCTATTCCTATAAAAAATTCCTTTACGGGTAGGAGTTTTTTTGCGGGTATTTGAGGCTACTTCCAATTCACCAGGGTCTAATAAAACG
Organism: Legionella sp.; assembly: GCF_049790535.1. GTDB lineage: Bacteria > Pseudomonadota > Gammaproteobacteria > Legionellales > Legionellaceae > Legionella. Next base: position 43,093 of record NZ_JBAQZB010000136.1, on the reverse strand, counting down.
ATAGACCATAGAGGCATACTTCGCGAATAATTATAAAATTAATGATCAATTATCTATTTTGCAACTAGATAAGCCGATAACCCTGAATAATCCTTTACTAAAGGCAATTAATCATTGTCCCCCCGTAGTCCCCTCTCTACTCAATTTAATATTGAATTTAGACTATGAACACCAAATCCGTATTACAACAAATTACTTATCACATCCCACATTAAAGAGTCAAAAACGGTTATGTTTCAGACGAAGGTTTCTTGGTTGTCTAGTTCATTAGTATGAGAATGCAAATCTACGTTAATATCTTCGTAAGGTGATAAAAGAGAATAAGAGAATAAATGAGCACTGCTTATATAAAAATCTTAGCGAACAAAGTAAGCAGTTCAAATTTTTTCTTCATCATGAGCATGTATTAATCATATAAAAATTAAGGTACTATTTTCCCTAATTTAAACAAGTACCTATTAAAATGCAGAACTTATCCGAACAATTTAGCAAACCTTTGCTCCACTGGTTTACCATTAAGGGACGCCAAAATTTACCTTGGCAATTACCACGTAGCCCCTATCGAGTTTGGATTTCAGAAATTATGCTACAACAAACACAAGTACAAACCGTTATTCCCTATTTTGAACGCTTTATACAACGTTTTCCCAACATTCAGGATTTAGCGCAAGCTAGTGACGATGAAATACTTTCTTTGTGGTCAGGACTAGGTTATTACAGTCGCGCCAGAAATCTGCATCATACAGCTAAAATAATTACCACAAAGTATCAAGGTAACTTCCCGAAAGATCTTAAATCAGTCAATGAATTACCAGGAATAGGCCCATCTACTGCAGCAGCCATTTTGTCACAAGCCTTTAATCAACCTACTGCAATTTTAGATGGAAATGTTAAAAGAGTATTAACTCGTTTTTTTAGAATTCAAGGTCATCCTGAACAAGCTAAAGTGAAAAAAAAATTATGGGAACTGGCTAATGCGTGTATGCCACAAGCGCAGTGTGCTGACTATACACAGGCCATTATGGATCTCGGAGCCATCTGTTGCACCACCAGAAATTTTGATTGTCCTAATTGCCCCTTACAGAATAATTGTCTGGCATTTAAGCATCAAGAACAACATCTGTACCCAACTAAAAAAATAAAAAAGCCAGTGCCGGTACAACAACAACAGTTTTTAGTTTTATGTAATAATCACGGTCACATTTATTTGGAAAAAAGGCCGCCGGCTGGATTATGGGGCGGTTTATGGTGTTTACCTGCTTTAGATGAAGGAGCATGTCCTCTTGATTTTATACGGGAAAAATACGATTTGATTGGTGAAAATCCCCAACAGCTTATTGCGTTCAAGCACCGTTTTAGCCATTTTCTTTTGGAAATTAATTCCTTTATTATAAAAACTCAGGTTCTAGGAAATAAATTAGGGGAAGCAAAAGGACAATGGTTTGCTAAGAATAAATTATGTTCGCTCGGATTAGCTAAACCTACAAGTAAGATCTTATCTTTATTGTAATCGTTCACCCCTGTGCATAGGGAATACCCATCATGTTCGTCATTTAGTGTTCATATTACCATCTAAAATTTGAACTGCTACTTTTGCATCAGGTTGCCCTAAATTCGCAGCGGCCTTAATCCAAAACCAGGCTTTTTTACGATCTTCAACAACTCCCTTACCATAATAATACATATAACCCACAGCATATTGAGCATCACGCTGCCCTCTTTCAGCCGCGGGCTTCAAACGAACGAAAGCTGTACGGTAATCCTCAACCCGAAAACTATTGACGCCTTCACGGAAATTAACAGCACGCGACATGCAAGCAGCTAATAAAGGGATAAAAATTACAACAATTAATAACTTAAATAAATGCTTCATAAAAAATTTATTCCTCTCTTAACGGCTCTGCAACAGGTATAAAGGTTAATACATCTTGAGGTAAACTTAAACTCTCTAAAGCACCTTGTCGTTCTACAAGTACACCAGTAGCCATAATCCGTTTAATCAGCGCATCTCCTGGTATCGTATCACCTAGCCCGTAAGTTTTTTCTTCGGCATTCGCATAACGAATTATCACTTGTGAGTCATCTATGTTACCTGAAAATAATATTCCTACTAGAGTAACATTTAACAAAGATTGTTTAACACTACGCACATTTAAATCATTAGAAACATATACACCAAATAAAGATGAGGTTAAAATAGCATTGAAAGAATCCTGTTTTGTACTCACAGGTATATTTTTTTCCGGTATCGTTGTAACAGGAACGGATGAATGGCGCAAAGAAAAAAATTCACCAATAATTAATCCTAAAAAAAGAACAATTAAAACAAAACCAATCCATTTAGCATATTTATCTGACAATAAATAATGAATATCCAATTTCATGTTTAAAATACCTTTGATTAGTTTTTTAAATTAGTCCTATTCTCTCTGAATTTAGCATAAATTGATACCTTGCCTATACTTAGAACCCCGACTAGAATATCTGTAACTTCTAAGTGGCAATACCAAGATATGTAAGTTTAACGGCTTGTCCGCAGATTCTAGATGATACTTTGTCCCATGTTATTAAGAAGTTACGAATACCCCATATAACCTCTGGCAACTGAACAAAAAATTTAATCTCAGCACATAAATTGAAGTTAAAAATATAAGGAATTTATCTTAATGAAAAAAAATCACTTTGATACTCGTGCCATTCATGCAGGTCAAACACCTTGCCCAAGTACCGGTGCCGTAATGACCCCTATTTATGCCACCTCAACGTATCAACAAAGTGCCCCAGGTGAGCATTTAGGCTATGAATATTCTCGTACCCACAACCCTACTCGCGCTGCCTATGAAGCATGCATCGCTGATTTAGAGTCAGGACAACGTGGTTTTGCTTTTGCTTCAGGTATGGCTGCAATCAACACAGTGATTGATTTGCTCAATGCAGGGGATCATGTACTCGCTATGGATGATCTTTATGGTGGTACATTCAGATTATTTGATAAAGTCAAAACTCGTTCATCCAATTTATCTTTTTCTTTTATTGATATGAGCAATCCGAGCATCATTGAAGCAGCAATTACTCCTAAAACACGTTTACTATGGGTAGAAACACCTTCAAACCCCATGTTAAAATTGGTTAATTTACAGAAAATAGCAGCAATAGCAAAACGTCATAACCTCATTAGTGTGGTCGACAATACGTTTGCTACTCCCTGGATTCAACGCCCTATAGAATCAGGATTTGATATTGTTCTGCATTCAGCAACAAAATATTTAAATGGACACTCAGATGTAATCAGTGGTGTCGTTGTTGTTGGTGATAATACTGATTTAGCGGACCAAATTGCTTTTTTGCATAATTCATGCGGAGGTATTGCCAGTCCTTTTGATAGTTTTCTCGTACTGCGAAGTTTAAAAACGCTTCCATTACGTATGGAACAACATTGCGAAAATGCGTACTATTTGGCAAATTGGCTTAGTAGTCATCCGAAAATTAAAAAAGTCATTTATCCTGGCCTTGCCAATCATCCACAATATCAATTAGCCAAAGAACAAATGCATGGATTTGGCGGCATGATTTCTATGGTCATCAATGGTGATTTAGAAGATGCAAAACGGTTTTTATCTCATTGTCACTTATTTACCTTGGCTGAAAGCCTAGGTGGTGTAGAAAGTTTAATTGAACATCCAGGCATCATGACCCATGCCTCGATACCACCTGCTCAACGTAAAGCGCTAGGAATTGAAGATGGCTTCATTCGACTTTCTGTAGGTATTGAACATGTAGATGATTTACAGGCGGATTTACAACAGGCCCTTACGGCATAATTTAAATAGGAATACATATGAACTCATTAAAAACGATTATCGAGGAAGCTTTTGAACAACGCCAAACTTTATCTATAAATACTGCGACACCCGAATTATTTGCAGCTGTTAATGAAGTACTTTCTTGCCTTGACAGTGGTCAATATCGTGTCGCAGAAAAAATACATGATGAATGGGTAGTGCACCAATGGATCAAAAAAGCAGTTCTTTTATCTTTTAAGCTATTTCCTAATCAAATAGTCGACGCTGGATTTTGTCAATTTTATGATAAAGTTCCTCTAAAATATCAAAATTATACTGAAGAACAACTCCAAAAATCAGGGGTGAGAATAGTACCCCATGCCATAGTACGGAAAGGTTCTTATATTGCTAAGAACAGTATTTTAATGCCGTCTTATGTGAATATAGGTGCCTATATTGATGAAGGAGTTATGGTTGATACCTGGGCCACGGTAGGCTCTTGTGCACAAATAGGTAAAAATGTTCACCTCTCTGGTGGCGTTGGGATTGGCGGAGTTTTGGAGCCCTTGCAGGCTAATCCAACAATCATTGAAGATAATTGTTTTATTGGCGCACGTTCTGAAGTAGTTGAAGGGGTAATTGTCGAGAGTAACTCGGTGCTTTCCATGGGTGTGTATCTGGGACAAAGTACCAAAATATACAATCGTCTTACTGGGGAAATCAGCTATGGCCGCATTCCAGCCGGCTCTGTTGTGGTTGCCGGAAACTTACCTAGCGAGGATAAAAGTCACAGTATGTATTGTGCCATTATTATTAAACAAGTAGATGAAAAAACTCGGGCTAAAGTAAGTATTAATGAACTACTGAGAGCTAATTAACATGGACGAATTAAAACAATTACTCTTTGAACTCATACGTTTTCCATCCATTACTCCTAAGGATGCAGGTTGTCAGGAGTTCATGATTCAATTTTTGCAAGATATAGGGTTTAGTTGTCAACGAATGAATCAAGGAGTTGTCTCTAATTTCTTTGCCATCTATGGTGAAACTGGTCCTTTGCTGGTTTTTGCTGGCCATACTGATGTTGTGCCAGTGGGTGATGTTACAAAATGGCTGACTGATCCATTCATTATGAAGGAAGAAGATGACTTGCTTTATGGCCGAGGAACGGCTGATATGAAAGGAAGCCTTGCATGCATGATGCTCATGGCAAAACGTTTCACCCAAAGCTATCCCGATTTTCCAGGACGATTGGGTTTACTTATTACGAGTGGTGAAGAAGGCGATGATTATGATTTAGGCACACCTTATGTAATGGAGCAAATTAAAAATCAAGGGATTCATATTGATTATTGCGTAGTTGGTGAGCCATCCAGTACAACTCAGGTTGGTGATGTAATTAAAATTGGTAGGCGTGGTTCTTTAAGTGCAAAAATCAAACTACAGGGAAAACAAGGACATGTAGCTTATCCACATTTAGCAGAAAATCCCATTCATAAAATTAGTCCGGTATTAGCTAAAATAACGTCTACAATTTGGGATGAAGGCAATGCTTATTTTCCAGCAACCTCAATGCAGATCACTTATATTAATTCTGGCGGAACTGCAAGTAATATTATTCCCGGCGATTTGCTAATGCATTTGAATTTCAGATACTCAACTCAACTCACACACCATTTATTGAAAGAAAAAGTTATTGCTACTTTTAATGAATTTAATCTCTATCCAAGCATTGAATGGCATTTAAGTGGCGAACCTTTCTTAACAGCCAAGGGATTTTTATTAGAAAGTTCACAACAAGCCATTATTGAGAATTTAAGCATTTCCCCCGAACTATCTACCAGTGGAGGAACATCTGATGCTCGTTTTATTGCTCCTTACGGGGTTGAGGTCATTGAGTTAGGACCCATTAATGCAACCATACATCAAGCCAATGAATGCGTTTCCCTGGCCAGTCTGCATCAATTAGAGTCACTCTATTTTTCAATTTGTCAAAAGCTATTACTTAACAACAAGTCGATCTATAATCTTAAAAGGTAATTGAATTAGTACTAATTCAATTACCTTAATTTACCAATCAGAAAAACAATTTTATAGGGAGATAATTATGAGCGGTTGCAAATTAAGTCCTGTTGGTTTAGGTCTGGCATTTGGAGTACTTTGGGGGATAAGCATATTATTCTTGGGGTTAGTTGCTACTTATTATGCTTATGGACATGAATTTGTTGCATCCATGGGAAATTTATATCCGGGCTATACTCCCTCAATCAAAGGTAGTTTGTTAGGTGGGATTATAGCATTTATTGATGCATTTATTATGGGCTTTTTGATTGGCTGGTTATACAATAAATTTAGTCACTGTTATTGCCCCTGTTGTTATAAAGACACTAAAGAAGTAAAAAAGACCACAAAAAAATAAGTTTTTCTGATTGAGCTGCAAAGCTCAATCTACTTACTTACGAAAAGCTCGTATACGATTTTATGTGTACGTCGGAATAGTTTTTGCTAGCTATTACCAAAATCGGGTAATGTTCAACTACCGAAGCTCGATATACTGGAGTATTCGAACCTCGGAACAGAGAAAATTAACCGATTTAACCACAAATAGCTAGATAAATGGGCCCTAACTTACAACACGCCAGGAACCATCAGGTTGACGACATGCGCTACCACGAATGATTTGGGTCCGGCCATCGATCCAAGCCTTAGTAGTGTATTCACGACAAGGTAGGCGTTCACGATAATAAGTTCTGGTTGGTTGAACAGTATAACGATACCCAGTATCTGGATTTGACCAAACGACGGCCCTACCTGTAGGTGCAGTTTCTAAGGCACGTTGCATTTCCATCCGGTCTACTTTGTCCATATTTTTGCCAATTTGGCCACCTAAAAAGGCACCCACCAGTGCACCGCCAGCTGCCGCTACAACTTTTCCAGAACCACCACCAAACTGACTTCCCAGCAAACCACCAATAACACCACCTGAAATGGTACCTACACCTTCATTATTCATGTTAGCACAACCTACCAACAACAAAGATAAAGATAATGATGTAACAGTTAACTTTTTCATGATTATCACCAGATTGAAAAATTTTAAAAACAGGTCATTTTAACACCACATGAGTTTAGTATCTATACCCTAAATGGAAGAGCTAATTGTGACGCACTCGCTCTGAAATCTGACACAACAGCTCATATCCGCTAGTTCCAGCAGCATGTGCTATACGCTCCACTAAAATATGAGGTCCCCAAAGTTCCACAGAAGCTCCTTGCTTTATGTCAGTATGATCCGTTAAATCAACAGCCAACATATCCATTGACACGCGGCCCACAATCATTACTTCTCTATCCTGGATCCAAACAGGTGTATTCTTTGCAATATGGCGTGGATAACCATCACCGTATCCCACCGCAACAATACCAATTCGTGAAGGTTTATTGCTGCTCCAGGTACCACTATAACCTACCTGTACCCCAGGAGGATTATCATGAACCGCACTAATGGCTGATACAAAACGCATTACCGGCAATAATCCCAAATCTATAGCCGTCTGATTAGCAAAAGGAGAAACCCCATAAAGCATAATACCTGGTCTTATCACATCTGCATGAGTTTGTGGAAATGATATAATCGCTGCTGAATTGGCGATACTGCGCTGACTAAAACCCGTCACTGAAATTTTGTCAAAAATGGAAATTTGCTGAAAATTCTCGATGCGTTCCGGTTCATCTGCACAAGCTAAATGTGTCATCAAACCAATATCTTTATCGATCCAAGGGCAATTTTGCAATGCATTCATTACCTCCTGCAATTCATCAGGTTTGAACCCTAAACGGTGCATCCCTGTATCTACTTTTATCCATAATTTAATAGGCGTATCTAAAGGGGTACTTAAAAGCCACTGTATTTGATGACGTTGATGAAGGACACAGCCTAATTGATATAGAGCAACCAGTTTAAATTCTTCCGGACTGAATACCCCCTGAAAAAGAATACAATAAGTCCGGCTCCCCATTTTACGAATAACCATAGCCTCTTCAATACACGCCACGCCAAATGCATCAACTTTTCCTTCTAAAATTGGCACTACTGTATGCAAACCACAGCCATAGGCATTTGCTTTGACCATAGTAATTATTTTCTTTCCAGGCGCAAATTGCCTTATTCGCGCAAGATTATGTAACAAAGCAGTAGGTTCAATGACTAATCTGGTGGGTCTTGACACTATTTTACCCCTTGATAACCATTAAAAGCTAAATCTTCGAAACGAGTATATTTACCAATAAAGGCCACCCTGACTTTGCCAATCGGGCCATTTCTTTGCTTGGCAATAATAATCTCTGCCGTACCTTTATCAGGACTCTCTTCATTATAAACTTCATCTCGATAAATGAAACAAATTAAGTCCGCATCCTGTTCAATCGCACCCGATTCCCTTAAATCAGACATCACTGGTCGTTTATCTGCACGTTGTTCCAAACTACGATTTAACTGCGATAAAGCAACTACAGGCACTTGCAACTCCTTGGCAAGTGACTTAAGACTACGTGAAATTTCTGAAATTTCAGCAGTTCGATTTTCAGCATTAAATCCCGGTACTTTCATCAATTGCAAATAGTCCACCACAATAAGACCTAGAGAACCGTGTTCTTTTGCCAAGCGACGAGCGCGAGCCCGCATTTCTGAAGGACTTAATGCTGGAGTATCATCAATAAATAAAGAGGCTTCAGACAACATGTGTACCGCAGAGGTCACACGAGGCCAATCATCATCATCTAACTTACCCGTTCTAATCCTGTGTTGATCAATACGTCCCAAAGAAGACATCATTCTCATTGCTAAGGAATCAGCTGGCATTTCCATAGAAAAGACAAGCACCGGTTTTCCTGATTTAATTGCTGCGTGTTCTGCCATATTCATTACCAAAGTGGTTTTACCCATAGAAGGACGACCAGCAACGATAACCAAATCCGAAGCCTGCAAACCTGAAGTCATTTCATCTAAATCAGATAGTCCTGTCGCAAGACCTGTAAGTGCTTCGCTGTTATGGTATAGTGCATCAATTTTTTCTACAGTACGCACTAAAATTGATTTAATATTCTCGGGACCACCATCTCCCCCAGTTTGTTCGCCTATTGCAAAAACCTTGGTTTCAGCTATATCTAACAATTCCGGCACCTCTCGACCAGCCGGATTATATGCTGAATCCGCAATTTCAGTAGCTACCGAAATAAGCTGTCTTTGTACTGATTTCTCTCTGACTATGTTCGCATAAGCATTTACGTTAGCAACGCTGGGTGTATTATTAGCTAATTCAAATAAATAGGCTTCACCGCCTGCATCGTCTAATTCATTATGAGACTTTAAAGTATCCAGTAAGGTAACCACGTCAAAAGGCTGATCTTTTTTTGATAAAGCAGCAATTGCTCTATATAAGATGCGATGTTCTGTACGATAAAAATCAGCTTCACATAACTTGGTACTAATTTTGTCCCAAACCTGATTGTCAAGCATTAAGCCACCAATAATAGATTGTTCTGCCTCGACAGAATGGGGAGGTCGCTTTAATGGATCGACAGTTTTTTGAGAATTTTTCAACTCGAGCATAGTTTAGATACACAATGACAGTTTGAAACGAAAACTATTGTAATAGTCTTTTAGGACATTGTCATCCTGAACAGCAGGAAAGTAACAATAATAATACCTCTCCTATTGACAGGAGAGGATGAAAAAAGATTATCTAACCCAGATTTGAGTACGGCCTAATAGAGACACACCCAAATACCCTCTAACATGTAATTTATTCCCTTCCAGAGTTGCTTTTACTTTATAAATTTTACCTGATTTAGGATCAAGAATAGAACCACCACCCCATTCTTTATCTCCTTCACTTTTCAAACCCCATAAAATGCGCAAACCTTCAATTTTTTTATCTTTAAACGCACCTGGGCATTTATCGCACATTCCACTATCGCCAGGTTGTGGGTAAATTTTATCAATTACTCCGCTTAAAGTACCATCCGATTCACTAATAGTTATAACTGCTCTTTTTTCCCCAGTTTTGTCATCAATTGTTGTCCAGTTACCTAATGGAGACTCCGATGCTGCAATTGTACCTGATATCCAAAACACGGCTAAAACTAAAGCACAAATTGTTTTCCCTAAATTCATAATTTTCTCCATGAATAAAATCAACTTATAGCTTATGCTAGGATTAAAAACTATGCTAGTTTTTAATTAAAAAATTTCTTGATAAAATTTATCATTCTTTTCTATCCATATTGTTTGGTTAAACAAAATTATCAAGTCTATAAAAAGTATTGCTCATCAAAAACTCATTTAAAATACTGACATGCGATAACCCCAGATATAAATAATACCCAGAAATAACATGCACTCAAAAACAGAACACATTATTAAAAATAAACACGATTTAAATAGAGAGAAACTCTCTTTAGCAGGCATCTATTTGCTAGTTTGCAAATCTATTCAGAGGGATTTAAAACCCACTTGTTTTTGCATACAATTAATACTTGATATCAGACTGCCTTATGAAGATATATTTGTTTGTTCTTGAATGCTTCTTGAGTGAACAAGGATTTCTCACCAGCCTTTATTTATCTTAATGGCATAAAGAATTTCTCAAGATCCTCTTCGCTCAAACTTATCGCCTTAGCAGGATGTGCAGATAAAATTCCATCCATTAGCTGTTGTTTTCGTTTCTGCATACTTAAAATCGCTTCCTCAACCGTACCTGAAGTAATTAATTTATAAACAAATACAGGATTTTCCTGTCCAATTCGATGCATTCTATCCGTAGCCTGAGCTTCCACTGCAGGATTCCACCAAGGATCATAATGAATTACCGTATCAGCACGAGTTAAATTTAATCCAGTCCCCCCAGCCTTCATGCTAATTAAAAAGACAGGTATCTTCCCTTCCTGAAATTTCTCTACCATAGACTGTCTGTTTTGCGTTTGTCCGGTTAGTTTTAAATACTCATAACGTCGTGCTTGTAACTCACTTTCTATTAATTTCAACATAGATGTAAATTGTGAAAATACTAATACTCGCCTACCCTCTTCTACTAAATTATCTAAAAGATCCATCAAAGTCTCAAGTTTAGCAGAGGTTCCATGGGCAATTGTTGCTTCTGGTAACGATAATAAACGTGGATCACAACAAATCTGCCGCAACTTCAATAAGGCATCCAAAATAATAATATGGCTTTTACCGAGGCCTTTCTTACCAATGGCATAACGAATTTTTTTCTCCATACTCATGCGAATGGCTTCATAAAGGTCGCGTTGTACTCCAACAATTTCCACAGTCCTGGTCATTTCCGTTTTAGGTGGCAATTCACTGGCAACCTGATTTTTTGTTCTTCTTAAAATAAAAGGCTTAATTCGGTTTGCCAGTACTTCACGGCGAGTCAAATCTGCATATTTTTCAATAGGTGTTCTAAACCAAAGTCTGAATTGTTTTGCATCACCCAACAAACCAGGCATTAAAAAATGAAATAAAGACCACAATTCACCTAAATGATTTTCCAACGGTGTACCAGTCAAACACAAACGATGAACTGCGTGCAATTGCTGAATGATCTGTGTTGTTTTGGTGCGCGAATTTTTAATAAATTGAGCTTCATCTAAAATAAGATAGTAAAACGGGTAACTAACAAATTTCTTTTTATCGCGATGAATTAATCCATACGTCGAAATTACTAAATCATAATCATCAAAATTATCCTGATGGCGTTCGCTTCCATGATAAACCAAAACAGTTAATTCAGGGGTAAAACGTCTGGCCTCTGCCTGCCAATTTCCCACCAGACTAGTGGGAGCCACGATTAATGTTGCTGTTTTTAAACGCCCTTGTTCTTTTTCAAATTGTAAATGTGCCAACGTTTGAACCGTTTTTCCCAAGCCCATATCATCAGCTAAAATACCACTAAACCGGATGGCACGCAGAAATTGTAACCAATTTAAGCCATAACGTTGATAGTCTCTTAATTGCGCCTTTAAACCCTGGGGAACCTCTACTTCAGGAATATCCATTGCTTTAACCAAGCGTTTTAATTTATCTCTTAATGTTTCAACGCCCTGCCATCGTGACTTTGTGGCCTCGAGAGCTAACTCTGCTTCCTGCATTAATATAAGTTGGTATTTATTAATTTGTAGATTTTGGTTTTCATCGATATGGCGTAAACCAAATTGCAACAGTAAACGAACAAGTGGCTTAATCCGTCCCATTTCCAATCGCAAAGCACGTCCATCATCTAAGAGGAATTGCACTAATTGCTCATCAGAAAGATTATCCAGATCATCATTACGATACCGATGAATCAAGTCAGCAATCAAAGGCACAATGCTAACCGGTTTGCCTTCTACTAAAATCCCTAATTGGTATGAAAAGAAATCCGTCGTCACCTCTTGCAGATCAGAATACCATTCCACTTCATCTGCTTTGACTGCTTTCTGATATAAAGAACTGGCAAACTCTACCTGCCAATTTTGATTTTTTAATTGAGGTATTATCTGATTATAAAGGAACTCCAAATCCGCTGATTGATTGATATTCTCCAAAATGAAATCAGCATTTTTAGGGACATCCCATTGGGTCTTTTCCGAAATTTTAATCGCTCTTAATTGCGCTATCTGCAGTACTTCATCTAATTTTTCTCTTTCAAATTCATGATCACGTTGGTATTGGATTAACACATCATTCTGCTGAGAAACTACCGTGTCACCTTCTTCAGTACTGGCAATTACTATACCGGAATAATCAAAAAAAATTTTTGCAGTAAATAAAGTGTGAAATTCTTCTTCATAAAGCCAGGATAGCTGATCTCTATGCTCACTAATTGCGTCGAGAATCAGTACCGGTATAGGAGTAACCTGGCGTAACTCCTGTGTATCAAAAACTTGTGGCACAGGGAACTTTGGGCACGTTGTGGTCATTTTTTTTGCTAATAACGCCGCTTGATCAATCGGTATTGCTGGCGCCTCCAACAAATATCCTAATTGTTTGATTGGATAAGGTGTTTGTAAAAAACCCATCATTCCCTTAACATAATCAAAATACCAACTGTCATCCAACAATAAAGGCGTAATTACCTTATCGTCATTCATTAATAATAAATTTTGACTGCCATTAGGTGATAAGATCCATCGGCAAATGCCAACTAATGGTTCTCCCATTTGAATTGCATTTACCTGGTCCTTGATAAAAAAAGCTCTTTTCGTAGCAATAATTCGTGCTAATAATTCACTATTTCGAATAGTTAAAGAATCAAACCAACTAGAAACATTACACTTAAATAATAATTGCGCCACCAAATCATTATCATCAGCAATAAAATGTTGTTTCTTAGAGTCAGAAAGTGTATTAAAGATAATCATTTTTCCATAGCCACCGCGTTTTAATAACTTGGCTAAGGCTAATTTAATCACTACCTTATGGCTATGGCCGATCATTTTAATCTCTATAAGATATATCAAATGATAGGTGGATTCGTGGGTCTTAACCACTGCAGCTTCTTGAACACGCAGATTTTTTAACCAAGTATCCAAGCGTTTATCTAATTTATGCGCCGGATGTGAGATAGTGTTTACTTGTTCACGATCACGCAAAGCAAATAAACATGCCACAGCATGTTTGCAATTCGATTGAAATGTGCAAGTACAATTAGCACGTTTTTTGGGCCAGGCCTTCAAATCCATATGTACATCATAAATTTGACTGGAACCACCTTTAACTCGACCTTTTAACAGCCCATCACTAAAACGAATGTTAAGCACATGACCATTTTCAAAGTATTCTTGCCCACGTAATAATACTTTCGCCTCAAAAACTTCCGGCATTTTAGATAGTGCTTCGTTTAACATAATGTTGAATTACCTGAGAAAAAGGGTTTATTTTATTCAATTTTGCATCTAATTAACAATTATATCTTCCAATTTTAAGAACTTTGTAATAATTTAAGGCACTTTTCCTTTAGGATGACTAAACATCATGCAAAATAAGCTTAGAATTCTTATGGCACAAACCAACCCAACTGTTGGTGCTTTGACAGCCAACTGCAATCAAATCATTGAAATTATAAAAAGCAAACAAGAAGATCATGATGTTATTATTTTTCCTGAATTAGCATTAATTGGTTACCCACCAGAAGATTTACTCTTTCGCAAAGAATTTCAACAAGCGGTTAGAGACAATTTAAAACAAATCGAAGCAGTAACGAAAGACTGTCATGTATTAATCGGTCATTCAAGTGTAGACCAAGGTATTTGTTACAACAGTGTCAGCATTCTCTATCAAGGAAAAATAATTAGTGAATACCATAAACAGAATTTACCTAATTACGAAATTTTCGATGAGGCACGTTATTTTACCCCCGGTCCCAAAAATCCATGTATTCTGCAAATTAACAATTACAAAATAGGGATTTGCATCTGCGAAGATGCCTGGCAACCAGGTCCCGTGGATGATTTAATTGACCATGGAGCTACTGTAATACTTAGCTTGAATGCTTCTCCCTTTGATAAACATAAATATCAAAAACGAGAAGAATTATTAAAAACTTATGCCCAACGTGGGGTAACTATTATTTATGTCAATCAGATTGGCGGCCAGGATGAGTTGTTATTCGATGGACAATCATTAGCAATGGATCACGATGGTATTATTTGTGCGCGAGCACCTGCTTTTAAAGAAGATTTATGCACCGTTAAATTAGAAGGAAAACGAGTCGTAGGACCCCTTGCTCCTCTGCTTAGCAAAGAGGCTTTACTTTATGAAGCGTTAATTTGTGGAACAAAGGATTATGTTACTAAAAATCATTTCCCTGGTGTTTTAGTTGGACTTTCGGGAGGCATTGACTCCGCATTAACTTTGGCAATCGCAGTAGATGCTTTAGGAGCAAAAAGAGTTCATGCAGTACTAATGCCTTCACGGTATACTACTGATATTAGTTATGAAGATGCCATCAAAGAATTAAAACAACTGGGTGTATCGCATTCTGTTTTGTCTATTGAACCTGCATTTAATACGTTAATAGCAATGGTTGAGCCCTTATTTCATGATCTACCTACGGATACTACAGAAGAAAATATTCAAGCCAGGATACGGGGTTTATTGCTCATGGCAATGTCTAATAAAAGTGGTAAAATGGTACTGAATACCTCAAATAAAAGTGAATCTGCTGTAGGTTATGCTACTTTATACGGAGACATGTGTGGTGGATTTTCTGCATTAAAAGATGTACTTAAAACCGAAGTTTACGAACTAGCACGCTACCGCAATACTCTATCAAACATCATTCCTGAGCGGGTAATAACCCGTGCACCTTCTGCTGAATTAAGGCCTAATCAAACCGATCAAGATAGTCTGCCTGAATATGCAGTCTTAGATGCGATCATTGTCGCTTACATGGAAAAGAACCTAAGTCCTGATGAGCTAATCAAGCAAGGTTTCAAGCCTGAAGAGGTCACCCAAGTAATTCAGTTGATCAAACAAAATGAATACAAGCGACACCAAGCTCCTCCAGGTATTAAAATCAGTTCTATGGCTTTTGGTAAAGATTGGCGCTACCCCATAACAAATGGATTTAACTAAAAATTTATAATGAGGAGTAACCCTCAAGTTACTCCATTGTAGAAAATAATTGTACGTCATCATTTTCCAGCTTCTCTTTTTGATGATCCATTTGTCTTTTCTTTTGCAATAAAGAAGGTAATTTTGCTAAACTTGCGGCCTAGTTTCTATTAATGACGCAGGAGAAGATTGTGCTGATTGCTCCGAGTATGTTTTTTTAAATCGATGAGCTATTAAACTATTGAGTACATTTACTTCAGTTGGGCTGAGTGCTTGAGATGTATTTACATTTCTCAGATGAAGTTTTAATTGTTCCAAATGCGCTCCTTCAACGGAGTCATCAGTGATAAGATGCACAACTTTTTCGACAAAATCATTAGAAATCACTAATAAAGGTTTCAAAATAGAAAATTTATCATTGTATTAATATTTTTAAATAAATAGATAATTATTTGTTTAAATTGAATATTAATAAGGATAAAAGTATATCGATAACCACCTTGATGAATTAATTTCGAGGTAACTTTTCGGTATAGTTGTGATCGAAAAATTTAGTAATTTACAGCACAGTTAGCGAGTTTGATAACTGTGCTACTAAAGGATGTTCTAGAGGTTTAGGTCAAGTGCATGCTTATATTGTGCTCATTTTCCACGCAATCCCCAGCTGCATTACAAAAACTGGCAATCGGTCTGGTAAACAAACAAGCCGTAGAAAGAAGAATATTGGCAAATTGTGCAAGCATTGAGGAAGCAATACAAATCACATTTTTAATGACGTCCTCCAGCTCATCGTTGGTCCTCTTATCAATTAATTCTTCTGATCTTTGTTGATTCATAGTCCATAAATAAACTGCCTTTAATAAAGTTGCAGTAACATTGATAATACGAATTAACGCATCCAAAGTAAATGCTGCATTTAATACAAAATAATCCAACAGTGGAGTAGCTATGAAGGCTAGAAAATCTGACTCTTTCTCTTTGGTTTTTTGAATAGGTGTAAACAGACTTTTGTAGCGATGCATTGTTGATTCAAAAGGTTTTTTAGGTAGTAAGGGTTTAATTAAGACAGTCATATGCTATTTCTCCTGTTATAGTGAATGGTCGTGGCAAGAATATCATACTTAAGAAAACATTAAGATATACCTCTATAGAAATAGGTGATTTTTTAGGTCAATAGCAATTAAAGTACCTAAAACTGCTAAAACGTGACCAAAAAGGAACCCTATCTAATTTAAATAGAAGTCATGTGGAACTACAGCAACAATGTGAGCTGAAGAAAATAATTCCATTGCAAATGAAGACAGATAATTTTGTCTCATGAAAAAACTTAGTGAAGAGCTTTTACATCAGAATAAAGTATTTGCACACGAAAGACTTGCAAATTTAAAGTAAAACGATAACATGACTTGATAAAAAAATAATAATAAAGGGACATCATGAAATTTGCACTTTTTTCTACTGCTTTATTAGCTTCTGGTATTGCTTCTGCTTCAGTAGCAATCGATGGATGGTATCTCAGCGCTTTTGGTGGTTATTCCTATTTATCTTCAAATGTTAATACCCATTACTTTGGAGCATTCCACTCTGATGTACGATATCACAATGGTTATAACGCGGGCGGACGAATAGGCTTCCAAAGTAATCCTATTCGTTACGAATTCGAATACACTTACATCAATGCAACGCCTAAGCGTTATCGCATAAATCATATATCACAATTAGGTGTTTCTGGTCGTGCTACAGCTAATGTTGTTATGGCAAATCTTTATTATGATTTTCCTGATATGCTCAATGCGATTTCACCTTTTTTAGGTGTTGGTATCGGCTATGCATTCATAAAAACCACATTAAACAGTACTGGTCCCTATGGAATAACACTCTTTGACGTAAGCGGAAATGCATTTGCTTATCAAGGAACTGCAGGATTGACTTATAATTTCTCAGAAAGCTATGCAATTAATGCAAGTTATCGCTATACAACAACCACAAATAGTAACCGTTTCGGTAGATCATTACAGGCACAAATGGGTAATGTAGGGGTTATTTATCGTTTTGACGGCTGCAATTATATATAACACGTATGGCTTGAAGTATTGGTTCAGGAAGAGATCTTGACTCTTGGAGGAAGGTTAGGGTGGCAGATACCCGACCTTTTTTTAATTATAATTTAACAGGCTTTTTAATGTAATGAGTCGCTTGAGGTTCTTGCCATAAAGTAACAAATAGAACCATCACTACAGGCCCTAAAAACAGCCCCAGTAGTCCTAAAGTTTCAACACCACCAAGAATGCCAAACAGCACAGCTAAAAAGGGTAGTTCAATAGCACCGCCAATAAGCACAGGTTTGATAAAGTGATCGGCAATAAACATGACTAAGGTCCCCCATATCAAAACAATAATCGCGCCAACCATACCACCCACAGAAAATAAAATCATGGCCACTGTAACAAAAACTATGGGAACAACGAAAGGAATCATTGCAGCAAGAGCAGTAATAAATCCAGCAAGGGTAGGCGCAGGAAAACCCACTAATCCATAACATACCCCCATCAGAACACCAACGCCAAGTCCTACAACAATTGTTCCATTCACTGTGGCACTAAGCGCTTTAGGTAATCGGTCCGCATAGCGAAACCACCTTTGTCCAAGACAATATTCCCCTACTTGATAAACCTGGGTTAATAATTTATCACCGTCACGGTAAAAAAAGAATAAACTTAATAAAGTAAAGCCTACTTGCACGCTGCGACGTGCCAAGTTAGTTCCTATTTGTTTTACATAATAGCTAGTAGGTGTTAATGAGATATGCACATTAGACAAAAAGTCTCTAATTTTCCCTGGCTTACCAAAGTTATCATCCCAATAAGATACTAAATCACTCCCAATGAATGGAAAATTTCTTAAAAATGCAGGCGCTTCCCCACCTTGCTGATTTATTTCTTGTAAAAAATTAATAAATAATTGTATTTCTTTAACAAGAATTCTAACTAACCCACTTAAAGGCAACAAAAATAATAAACCAATTAGTAAAGTGAATAGAAAAGCAGATATATTTTCTTGAGTACCAAACAGACGACGCCATCTTTTATATAAAGGATAGGTAGCAATAACGATAATAGAAGCCCAAACTATCGATGGAATAAAACGATGAATAATAAACAAAGTAAAACATATAATTCCTACCGTTAATGCGATACTCATTAGTTCTTTATGATTCTCATTCATCGTATAAAGCTCCATGCTAAAAGTTGCATTATTACCCAGGCAGGAACTGCCGCCACTACATCATCAAGCATAATTCCAAAACCCCCATGCACTTTTCGGTCTATATAACCTATTGGTTGAGGCTTCCAAATGTCAAAAATTCGAAATAATATAAAACCGCAGAGCATCCAAAATAGTCCTTTGGGTGCCAAAAACATAGTCAATAAATAGCCAACGACTTCATCCCAGACAATTCCTTTATAATCATGAACACCCATTTCTTTACTGACTTTATCACAAACCCATACGCCTAAAATAAAAGCCATCATAGTTAAAAAAAGATAGATAATCCAATGACAGTTCATTAACAACAAATAAACTGGAAAAGCAGCTAAAGTTCCCCAAGTACCTGGTGCTGTAGGCATTAATCCACTACCAAAGCCAAAGGCAACAAAATAAACCGGATCTTGCCAAACACGTTGCGTTAAATTTATTTGTTTCATAATTATTCTCATAGCTGGTACATATTAAGTTAAAAATGCGAATAACCCTGCGGAATTAGTGCTTCACACTGATTATCGGCTGTTTTAATTCTTAATCCGGGTATTGCCTCAATTATCCCAACGGGATAGCACATCAATCCAGCTTTTTTCAATGCATTTATCAATAAATCAAGTTGATGCTCTGGAATAGTAAAGCATAACTCATAATCATCGCCCCCTGTAAGAGCTAAGTCAACTGCATCATTATGATAATATTTGTTAAGTAAGGGGTGAATGGGAATTGCTTCTTTATTTAGACAAGCACCCACACCACTAGCAACACAGATATGATTAAGATCCGCACTTAATCCATCAGATATATCAATCGCAGCAGTTGCATACGTGCGCAAAAAACTACTTAAATCAATACGAGGTTTAGGGTAAAGTAATTTATCCATTAATTCGTTTTTATCTGCTGAAGAAATACGGTCTACATCAAAAAATTTGACTGCTAAAGCAGCAGCACCCAACATCCCAGAAACTAGAATAACATCGCCCGGCATCGCACCGCTGCGACGAAGCTCTTGACCACAAGGTGTTTGACCAAACACTGTCAGCGTAATTGATAATGGGCCACGCGTGGTATCACCACCAATTAAAGCAATATTAAATTGTTGCAGAGAATCTTTTAAACCTCGTGCAAATGCCTCAAGCCAATCACTATTCATTTCTGGCAAGGTTAATGCTAAAGTTGCCCAACAAGGTTGAGCAGCCATCGCTGCTAAATCACTGACATTGACCATAACAGATCGGTAGGCAATATTATAAGCGTCCCATTCAGCAAGAAAATGCACGTTTGCAACCAGTGTATCTGTGCTCACCAATAAATTCATGCTTTGGGGAATATGCAAGCAAGCTGCATCATCGCCTATGCCCAACAAAACATCCTTGCGCTTTAAACACAAAGGTTTAAAAAACTGTTCTATCAGTGAGAACTCATCCATTGCCAAGACTGATTTCTACGGAACGAACCTGTTGTGCCAGGTTATTTAACACCCCATTGACATAACGATACCCATCTTGGGAACCAAACTCTTTAGTTAGAGATATAGCTTCATCAAGAACCACTTTATAAGGAATTTCCGGACTATGAACGAGTTCAAAAGAACCTATACGTAACACCGTTAATTCAATTGGATTTAATCCCCGGACTTCTCTATCTAAAAAGGGAGCAAATTTTCCTTCCAATTCATTAACATGCTCTGGAACACCATGTAATAAACGACAAAAATAGACGACATCCACTTTATCCATATTGTTTATAATTCTAAATTGCGCCTCTATTTCAAGCAGCTCACTACCTGACATTAACCATTGATAAAGTGCCTGCAGGGCTAGTTTTCGGGCTTTTCTTTTACCATTTATTGACTGCTTTTCCACTATAACCTCATGAACTCTTTGTGTATAGAAAACGGGGGATTTTTCAAAATTTAATATCAAGGTTTATCTCTAATCTTTTTTCATCTGATCAATTGTTTGTCTGAAATCACTCACGTCCTGAAATCGCTTGTACACTGAAGCAAAACGTACATAGGCGACATGATCCAGACTAAACAATGCCTGCATTACTAATTCTCCAACAAGACGAGAATCGATTTCACGCTCCCCACGACGACGGATTTTCTGAGTAATCGTGATAATTGATTCTTCTAATGCATCAATGCTAACAGGTCTTTTTTCTAAAGCACGCAACATACCAGAACGTAAGTTATTAATATTAAATGACTCACGTGTGCCGTCACGTTTAATAATTGATGGCATGATTAATTCAGCTGTTTCAAATGTAGTAAAACGCTCATGACACTCAAGACACTCTCGTCTTCTACGTACTTGAGCACCATCAGCCATTAAACGTGAATCAACAACTTTAGTTTCTTCTTCATGACAAAATGGACAATACATGATCACCTATAAACCGGAAATTCACGACACAAACTCACTACATGTTCTTTTACCATGGCTAGGGTCGCTTCATTGTTAATATCATCAAGAATATCTGCTATCCAATTCGATAGAAGAGTGATTTCTTTTTCTTTAAACCCCCTCGTAGTCACTGCAGGAGTTCCAAGACGTAAACCGCTGGTTACAAAAGGTGAGCGTGGATCATTCGGTACTGAATTTTTATTCACGGTAATATGCGCTCTACCTAGAGCAGCATCAGCATCTTTCCCCGTTAGGTCTTTATTAATCAAATCAACTAATAACAAATGGTTATCTGTACCCCCTGATACAATGGTGTACCCACGGTTTCTTAAGACAGAACACATTGTTTTCGCGTTCACCAATACCTGCTCCTGATAAGTTTTAAATTCAGGCAATAATGCCTCAGCAAAAGCTACGGCTTTAGCTGCAATTACATGCATTAATGGGCCTCCCTGCGTACCAGGAAATACCGAGGCATTTAACTTTTTCTCAATCTCCTCATTCGCACGGCATAAAATTAACCCACCACGCGGACCTCTTAAGGTTTTATGCGTTGTTGTAGTGACCACATCGGCGTAAGGCACAGGCGATGGATATAAACCAACAGCAATCAGACCTGCTACATGCGCTATATCCGCCATTAAATAAGAACCAACTTTATCTGCAATTGCTCTAAATCGTGGCCAATCAAGAACTCGCGAATAGGCTGAAAAACCTGCAATAATTAACTTGGGTTTTTTTTCTATGGCCAAACGTTCCAAAAAATCATAGTCAATTAAACCGGTATGTTCATCCACCCCATAGGAAGTTGCTTCATAGATTTTTCCAGAAAAATTAACTTTAGAACCATGTGTTAAATGACCACCATGAGGTAAAGCCATACCTAAAATTGAATCACCAGGTGATAATAAAGCCATCATCACAGCTGCATTCGCTTGTGAACCTGAATGCGGCTGCACATTGACGTAGTCGGCTCCAAAAAGTTTTTTTGCACGAGCAATTGCTAAGTTTTCCGCTACGTCAACATACTCGCAACCTCCATAGTAACGCTTCCCAGGATAACCTTCTGCATATTTGTTAGTTAGCACACAACCCTGTGCTTCCAAAACACACGGACTCACATAGTTTTCCGATGCGATCAGTTCAATATGATCTTCCTGCCGCTGTTGCTCATCAATAATAGCCTGAAATAATTCTTTATCAAAATTTTCTAAGTTATGGCTTCCAAACATAAGTAATCCTTAAACATAAAAATGGAGTCTGTTGACAATTCATCTTTTAAAAACCACGCGCTAAAAGTTTACCTGCGGATCCAGAGAAATAGACTATCACAAAATTTAGTTGGATACGAATCCAGGCCTGTTTTACAGGCATACTCTTACGCTCATAAGCTAGGGACTGAATCCAAATAGATTTCTTATGCAAAAATCACGTTTACTTAATGATAGTGAGGGCCTATTCTCTCCACTTTTACTATTTATCTATTCGGTTGAACAATAATTTTGGGTCGCGATTCTGTCGGATACTTAACAACCGGACCATTAGTACCCTCATTCTCATGCACATTATGTTGTATTTGAGCTTGCCGTGGTTGTTTTATTGCCGCAGCTCCTCCTAGACGAGTATTCTCAGAAACATTGCCATGAACAGTCCCATGATTATTAGCATGGCGTTGATACACTCTTGCCTGCGGCACTCGTGGATAATGAGGATGATAATGCTTATACCAATGTTCACCATAATGATAAGTTTCACTATGTGGTGAAGGATAGCCGGGAGCGTAATATCGCTCTTGGGCTATACTGGAGGAACTAAACAAAGACAATAATAAAAGTGCAGGAATTACGTGTTTCATTTTACAACTCCTCAATAAAAAAGGAGGCTACACATACATGCAACCCCTTATTCACTTATCTCATTGATATTTGAGCTTTAACACCTTTTTTCAGGAAAGGAACAATATGTACAGTACTGTCTACATTAGTCCAACCCGAATAAACAACTCCATAAGGAGATTGAATAGTCAGGTACATACCGCTATGGCAATAGAAATAATAAAACAAGCTAATGTAATGAGGCGCTTCATAACGGTAAATGCTAAAATCGATGCTACTACCATCATCAAAATTACCATATACATATACATCGGTAAAACTGTCATTAATAATTTCGATTTGACAGTAACCTGGATACATTACTTCTTTAGCAATGGATTTTTTGTCTGCAGTATCCGCTTTTGAGTTCAAATGTACATTTGCTGCGAAAAGATTGCTAAACAAGCCTATGAAAATAACAAACACCAAGGACTTCAACTTCATGGTTTCTCCCTTTTTGTGTGATGAAAGAGGCATAGTAACAAAGTGTTGTATTTAGTCAATAGGATATTTTTATAACCATAGGTAAATAAAAATTAAAACAACTAAGCTAATAGAGGGCCACTAAGAAATTGAACAACTAAACCCATGTCGCTTTAGATTTTCACGAGACCACCAAAGATCGGCCGTTCTCACTTAATCTAAGTACGGTTTATCTATGTCTTTTGGCCATCCAAAATTTAAAACTGATGTAATGTATGATAAAATTTTTTTCTTTTGTTTGTACAGGTCAAAACCATGGATAAAGTCTATTCCCCAGAAGCGATTGAAAGCGCTTGTTATAATAAATGGGAAAGTCATCACTATTTTCAACCACACGGTGACGGTAAAAAATACTGCATTATGCTACCCCCCCCTAACGTCACAGGTCATCTGCACATGGGGCATGGTTTTCAACACAGCCTTATGGATGCCCTAACTCGTTATCATCGGATGTTAGGCGATAGAACTTTATGGCAGCCTGGTACTGACCATGCCGGGATTTCAACACAACTCGTTGTCGAACGAAAGTTAGAGGCTTGCGGCCTTTCGCGCAAAAACCTAAGTCGAGAAAAATTCCTGGAGCATGTTTGGCAATGGAAAAATGAATCCGGTACTACCATTACCCAGCAAATGCGACGTTTGGGTGATTCAGTAGATTGGGGCAGAGAACGCTTTACCATGGATGAAGGCTTATCGGCTGCTGTACAAAAAGTATTTGTGCAACTTTATGATGAAGGACTTATTTATCGCGGTACACGGTTAGTTAACTGGGATCCAAAACTAGGAACAGCTGTTTCCGATCTGGAAGTTTTGTACGAAGAAGAAGAGGGTTTTTTATGGCATATCCGTTATCCACTCGTAAATTCTTCTGAATTTATGGTGGTAGCAACCACACGCCCTGAAACTTTATTAGGTGATGCGGCGATCGCCGTAAATCCAGACGACGAACGCTTTAACCATTTAATTGGCCAACAGGTGCAGTTACCTTTATGTGATCGCACAATTCCCATCATTGCCGACAATTATGTAGATAAAGAATTTGCTAGCGGCTGTGTGAAAATTACTCCAGCACATGACTTTAACGATCATGAAGTAGGTAAACGTCATCAATTACCTCTAATCAATATATTTACCAAAAAAGCATCCATTAACAAAAATGCCCCTTTAAAATATCAGGGCATGGATCGCTTTGTTGCTCGTGAGCAAATTATCAAAGATCTGGATGCAGAAGGCTTTCTTGTCAAAACAGAAGCACATAAGTTAAAAGTACCACGCGGTGAAAAATCAAATGTAGTTATTGAGCCTTTTTTAACGGATCAATGGTATGTAAAAATCCAATCCTTAGCAGAACCTGCAATCGCAGCAGTTAAGAACGGCGAGATTCGCTTTATTCCTGAAAACTGGACTAAAACTTATTTTCAGTGGATGGAAAATATTGAAGATTGGTGTATCAGCCGACAATTATGGTGGGGACATCGTATTCCAGCCTGGTACGACAGCAATAAAAACATTTATGTGGGTTATAGTGAAAATGACGTACGCTTTAAATATAAAATTAAAGAAAGTACGCTGTTGAAACAGGATGAAGACGTACTAGACACCTGGTTTTCTTCAGCTCTATGGCCTTTCTCAACCTTAGGTTGGCCTGAACGTACACCAGAATTGGAACAATTTTATCCTACCTCCGTGCTAGTTACTGGTTTTGACATTATATTCTTTTGGGTGGCCCGCATGATCATGATGGGTTTAAAATTTACGGGAAAAGTTCCTTTTAAAGATGTATTTATTACTGGCTTAATCCGCGACAGTGAAGGACATAAAATGTCCAAATCAAAAGGAAACGTACTTGATCCACTCGATATTATTGATGGAATTGATCTGAAATCTCTAATAGAAAAGCGTACCTCCAACCTGATGTTACCATCAATACGCGACCAAATTATCAAAGCTACCCGCAAAGAATTTCCAGAAGGGATTCGAGCTTATGGAACTGATGCCCTACGCTTTACTTATTTCGCGCTGGCATCAACGGGACGCAACGTGCGCTTCGATGTAAGCCGAGTTGAAGGATATCGAAATTTTTGTAATAAATTATGGAATGCAGCTCGTTACGTACTACTTAATACAGATGAAGAACAGGTTGACTTTGGCGATGGTGCATTTCAATACAGCCCAGCGGATCAATGGATTTTATCGCGCTTACAGAGAACTACTAGCAAAGTACATCACTATTTTGAAACTTATCGTTTTGATTTATTAGCAAACACCATTTATGAATTTGTCTGGCATGAATATTGCGACTGGTACCTGGAATTATCCAAGCCCATTTTACAAGACGAAGAAGCACTTAGTGCATTGAAAAGAGGAACACGGCAAACTTTAATTCATCTATTGGATCAAATTCTTAAATTATTGCATCCCTTAATGCCTTTTATTACAGAAGAAATTTGGCAACGAACTACAAAATTCACCAGTGAAAATGGGGGAAGTATTATGTTGAGTGCTTATCCTCAAGTCAACGAGGAATTCCTTAATGACACTATTGAGGAAGAATTAGAATGGATTAAATCGGTGATTCAGACTATTCGTACTCTTCGCAGTGAAATGTCTATCCCTCCAGGTAAACTCATCCCCTTGTATATTCGCCATATCACGCCTGAACTTAAACAGCAAATTGAGAAATACCAGCATACTTTAAAGGCCTTGAGTAAATTAAAACAAATTAATTACTTAAATATCAACGACAAAGTACCCGTATCAGCAACTGCAGTATTAGGTGAAATTGAATTACTTATCCCAATGGCTGATTTAATCGATAAAGAAGCAGAATTAGCACGTTTAATTAAAGAATTAGCAAAGTTAGAAAAAGACATTAGCCTTGCTGAAGGTAAATTAAATAATCCTCAGTTTGCAGATAAAGCACCTGCTGAAATTATTGCAAAGGAAAAAGAGAAATTAGCTCAGGCTCATCTAGCTAAGGAAAAACTAATACAGCATAAAGCTAGAATCGCCTTGCTTTAATTACTGCAATACGCGCCTTTTAATACCTTGGTTATTACTTCTTCAATCCGTTCGAACTGAGGAGCAGCTTTAGCCGCATCTCAGCTCGAACAGATCGAGGTAGAGGTGAATCACATGGATTTGCTCACCACAATAAAGTAAACACTGTTAAAAGATGCCTTGCTCCAGTGACTCCCTAAGTCCAACAAGCGCGTCTTGTTTTTCTCCACATAATTTTTCAGCATAGTTGAGTAGGGGGGACACGATACCAGCCCCAGAATCCCGGACATGCGACACCCTCCAGCAACCGATGTAACTATAGCAAGCAAAATCGAAACCAAGCCCAGAACCAACGGCAACAGGAAAAAATTTCATGTTACAAGAAAACTCAAGCTTTCTCGCAATGGAGCAACTAGCTCCTGGTGTTAATGTCGTAGGGCAACCATTATTTTGGACTACATACGTCAGAAAATTGGAATCAGCAGAGGATGCCACGCATTACTAAATCAACAAGAGCGTTCGGCATACACTTATTTTTCTGGTGGGCACCAATGCGGTTGACCATGCAGAAAGAAGAGTGAAAAAGAATATTAATATACACAATATCCTGCTTTTGTTTTTCATAATTTGTTTTTCCTTTACAGTTTTCCCCTATTTATATTCGCTCATAAAAAGAGTCAAATTTTACCAATACACACTCTATGATTAATCCAAAAAGCCAACAACAAAGTAGACAACACTCCTAGGTAAACACTCGTCCCCTTCCAGTCAGGCCCTACTAATTGCATTACATTAGGATTTTGGGCGATAGAAAAAGGTATGGTGAGTACTACATCCATAATTGCAGAGCCTGCAACCAAACCACAAGCTATGAGTGTTCCTTTTTGTCTCCTAGTTATCACTTCCTTTTTATTCATCTGCTTATGTTTTAAACGTTTTTGTACCAGTAACGCAATCATTCCACCAATGAACAAAGGGAAAGAAGAAGAAATAGGTAAATACATACCTATAGCTACACCGAGCATGGACAGGTTTAAATAATATCTTAATTTAAAAATATAATTCAAAAAAATTACCGCTAAAATAATGCAAGAACCAATCAACATCATCCCCCAGGGTAATGAATTTCTGAATACTGCTTCTGTGATAGCCGCCATTAAAGCAGCTGTTGGTGCCGGTAAAGATTGACTAATGTCCATACCGGAATGAGGCATTACCCCAGCAATACCATAAACATTAAACATTAACTGCATGACTGGCGGAATAACCAAAGAGGAAATTACAACGCCCAACAAGAGCATTAATTGTTGTTTCCATGGTGTAGCACCAACCAATTGTCCTACTTTTAAATCTTGAGTATTATCATTGGCAATTGCAGCAATGCCGGTAACAACAGAACCAATCATAATCGTTATTGCTTCTGCCGCTTGTATTTGTGTGGAACTCAATGGTAAAGGTAGAAAATGATCAATAGCAACCAATAACAACCAGGCAGCAAACAGCATCCCTGAAATAACCACAGAACTTCCAGGACTTGCAGTAACGCCAACCATTCCTGAAAAGTAAGCAGTAATTATCGAAAAGATAAAACCGATAAACAAAACATAAAGCACCCCTAAAAATATTAAGGTAGGTGCATAATCATTATCCAATCCTACTTGCGTTAAAGGCAGAACCTGTTGGAAAAATAAAAACAATAGAGAAGCCATAGTACCTATTCCCATTAAAATATAGGGAAGAGGAATATCCTTATCGGTGCGAAGCAATTGTGCCTTGATGCTACCCTTAGATGTAAATATGCTGAATGAAGTTTGAATACTTTTAGATAAAGGTTTAATTAACTTTAGAAAAGTCCATACACCAGCAAACAACATTGCCCCTATTCCTAAATAGCGCAATTCGCTATTCCACAAAAATGAAGCAGCCTCTTTTGTAGGATAATGATGCAAATATTCAGGGTAAAATTTACTCACGACAGGCATAGCAAGAAACCAAGAAATCACAGCTCCTAAAAAAATACTCATTGCCATATCATAACCAACAAGATATCCAGCACCAATCATTGTTGCTGAAAATCCGGCACCTATGCCAAACAATGAACGTTTTATTACAAACCAATAACTCCAGTCAGCAGCAACGAGCTTAAAACCAGTTTGCAATAATTCAATAAGACCACCAATTATCCCACCAAGTAGTATGTCGTTAATCCCTGTTTTTTCAACCGAAGATTTTAATACTTCAGCAATAGCTCGCCCCTCGGGAAATTTTAAATTTTGATCATTAACCAAAATACAACGTAAAGGAATAGAGAAGAGTACACCTAGAACTCCCCCACTTACGGCGATAAAAAAATTAGTAAGGTAATCAAAATGGTTCCAATAACCAATAATAATCAATGCCGGTATGGTATAAACAATCCCTCCAGCAACTGCTTCTCCGGCAGAAGCCGCCGTTTGCACCGCATTATTTTCAAGAACAGTCGATGTTTTAAAGAAACGTAAAATTCCCATAGAAATAATCGCTGCTGGAATAGACGCAGAAGTTAAAATCCCTAACTTCAAAGCAAGGTAAGCATTAGACATGGCTAATAATACGGTCAGTAGTACTGCCAAAATAATTGCACGAACAGTTAATTCAGCTACTTTTTTATCAGCAGCAATAAAAGGGGGATCAATCATCAGTCACCATCCTTCATGAATATCCATTCCCCCGCTATCATCGTCTGATGCGCTAAGGGATGTGCAAAATAATAACAAAGTGCTGCACTTTCATTAACAGACCATACTATCAAATCTGCTGCCATTCCTGAAGCAATCTGCCCTAATTCTTTATGAAGACCCAATGCTTTGGCCGCCTGGCTGGTTACCGCCGCTAATACTTCAGGTACAGATAATGAAAAAAGCTGACACGCCATGCTCATCATCAAACGTAAAGAAGCCGTTGGCGATGATCCAGGATTACAGTCTGTAGCAATGGCCATACCCACTCCGGCGTGACGTAATAACTCTATTGGAGGTAGACATTGTTCACGAAGAAAATAAAAAGCTCCTGGCAGTAAAACAGCTACTGTATTTGCTTTTGCCATTGCATAAGCGCCTTGTTCATCGAGAAATTCCAAATGGTCGCAAGACAAAGCACCAAACTCAGCGGCAAGTTCACTAGCACCTAAATTGGATAATTGCGCCGCATGACATTTAACAGGTAAATTTAATGCCTGAGCTGCACGAAAAACTTGCTCGGTTTGTTTGAGTGAAAACGCAATGGATTCACAAAAAACATCGACTGCATCAACTAAATTAGCCTCATTTAATGCAGGCAACATCTCCTGACAAAGGACATCAATATAAGCCTGACTATTTCCTTTAAATTCAGGGGCTACGGCATGAGCTCCGAGAAAAGTCTTTTTTACTCTTAAGCCAGTCATTTCACCCAATCGTTTGGCAACCCTTAGCATTTTCAGCTCATTAGGCAAATCCAAACCATAGCCTGATTTAATTTCAACCACAGTAACACCTTCATTTTTTAAGGCAAGAATTCTTGGTAATGATTGACGTATTAGTTCCTCCTCAGAGAGAGCACGCGTTCTTTGTACCGTGGACAGTATACCTCCTCCTGCATAAGCAATTTCAGCATAACTTGCTCCTGCCAATTTCAAGGGAAATTCAAACGCTCGATTGCCTCCATAAACCAGGTGAGTATGACAATCAATAAGTCCTGGGGTTACTAATTGGCCCTGACAATCTTGCGTTTCTTTTGCTCTATTAAACTGCGCTGGCAATGCTGATTCATCCCCACACCAGGAAATTAACCCATTGCTAATAGCAATAGCCTGGTGTTGTAACTGATTTCCCAATGCATCAATGCTGGTGGCATTAAGTAACAATTTATCGCAAACAAACATTAAAAATCCCAGTGAAGAACTTGATGTGGTGGTTTCAACCAGGCAGCATGATGTCTGGTATCATAAATATCCCATTCTTTGGAAATATACTGGTCATTATTAACATCTAATAACAACCAGGTTAAAAATAAAGCAACTGTTTCGGGTGAAAGCAAACGGCCGTGATCGTTCAAACGTTGATAAAAATTACTTTTGTCATGATCTGGATTGGAACTACTTCGAGCTAATATTTGCATGTTGGTATCAATAATACCAGGCATCACACTAGCAAAAGCAATTGACTTAGACTCTAATTGCCAACATTTAGACAACATGGCTAAAGCAGCTTTCGAAACACAATAAGCCCCCCAACCTTTTATCGCAAAATAAGCTGCTCCCGAACCAATATTTAACACTCGACCGTGTATTAACTTATCATACAACATCTGTGGCAAAAAAAGTGCTGCATTTACATTCGTATTTAAAGCATTTTGCCATTCTGTGGGGTTTATATCCTTTAATTCAGCCAAAGGATGTAACGTACCGGCATTATTAATTAAAGCATGGAGTTGGGAGACAGAATTTAGATGATGCTTAATGTTATTTAAACCTTCTGGAGTTGCCACATCAGCACAAAGATAACGGATATTTGGAACAGCGGCGGCTGTTTCTTGAAGCATTTGTTCGCGACGCCCTATAATTAATACCTCTTTACCACGATTAGCCAAAGATAAAGCTAAGGAGCGCCCTATTCCACTTCCCCCACCCGTAATAATAAACACACTATCCTCTGCATTTTTTTAAAGTGACTTGATAATACCAGACATTAGGTCAAGTTGGCACAATTTTAAGTACAACAATTCGCATAAAAACCTCAGTGCAATTTCCTAATTTTACCCCCCAAATTTAGGAAGATATTTTGAGACACTTTATGAACTTTTTAATTTTGACTCTTAAAAAGAAATTAAAAGCTCCAATCAGCCCCTCCCTTTTTTGTCGTTTATTATGATTAAAGGATAGATCAATGATGAGGCAGGCTTAAAATTGATTCAATCTAATAATGGACCCTAAATAGCAAATACTTTATTATAAAATTATTGTCCTCCTAATCAATTTTGGAACTTAGAAAAACGCCTGGAGAAATTAAATGTTTGAAAGTCTTTCCAATTATCGACACGCTAATCCCTCTCTTTGGCAAGGTAGGCAAGATACTGTCAATGCAGAACGTTTCTTTCAAAAAATTACTTTTCCACTACGACAAACTGATTTAATTTGTGAAGAGAAAAAAACAATTTTTCTTGGTTTTGCCTGTGATGCTGGAATCCGACGCAATCAAGGACGTCCAGGAGCTCAATTGGGTCCGGATCAAATAAAAACCCAATTAGCCA
The DNA here is from genome assembly GCF_049790535.1 of Legionella sp. GTDB lineage: Bacteria > Pseudomonadota > Gammaproteobacteria > Legionellales > Legionellaceae > Legionella. Next base: position 11,418 of record NZ_JBAQZB010000136.1, on the reverse strand, counting down.
AATTACCTTGTGCTACTAATAAAACATATTGTGATTTGGGTACTATCGTTTGTGAACAAGATGAACTCGAATTAGCTCAAAGCCAATTCGCAAGTTTAATCAGTTTTTGTCATCAACAAGGCCATCAAACCATTGCTTTGGGTGGTGGGCATGAAATTGCCTGGGCTCACTTTCAAGGTTTAGCACCACATTATTCTAAATTAGGTATCATTAATTTTGATGCTCATTTTGACATACGCCCCAATCAAAAAAACCAACCTGGAACCTCTGGAACTTCTTTTTCACAAATCGCAGCGTGGTGCAGCGAAAATAAGCGCCGCTTTGAATATTGTTGTCTGGGCATACAAAAAATGGGAAACACCTTGTCTTTGTTCCAGCGCGCAGCGGAATTAAATGTTCGTTATTTATCTGCAGAAGATCTTTATGAGCAAAACCTTGCATGGCATCTGACATTTCTAGATAACTTCATGTTAAACCTTGATTATATTTATTTAACAATTTGCCTGGATGTTATTGCAGAGTGCTTTGCTCCTGGGGTTAGCGCCCCTCAGCCATTAGGATTAACTCCCTGGCAAATACTACCACTCTTGAAATACATCATACAAAGTGGCAAAGTGGTAAGTTTAGATATTACTGAACTGTCGCCACCGCTGGATCAAGATCAAAAAACAGCGAGACTGGCGGCTCTTATTATCGCAGAATTACTGCATACTATTTAAAGGAGCTTATTTCATGAAGAACACCTTACTTCGGAGTGCACTTTTCACTCTAATAGTTACTCAAGTATATGCCGAACAAACACTACCCGTAACAACTCCACTACAAACAACCGCAATGCAACCTGTTGCACCTCAAAACCCACAACCTAATCAGTCAATACCCAATGCGCCCGTTTCAACCTCTTCTTCAGAACCAGTAATTGATTGTGATTATAAGATTCCAGCTCAAACAAAAAAAATAGAACAGACAGTAATCTTAACTTGGTCAAAGAACGCAACCATGCAAGCATTTAATTTCGATCCTGCCTCTTTAGATCTGCAAATGCAAAAACTGCAAGCGTGTTTTACTGAGCAAGGTTGGACCGGCTTTAATACTGCTCTGCAAAAATCAGGAAATATGCAAACAATTAAATCGCAAAAACTAACAGTAACTAGCCAGATTGTTGGAGAAATTTTAATTAATGAAGCAAAAGATAATCAATGGAAACTAACTTTGCCTTTGATGGTTACTTATCAGAATGAGAAAGAGAAAGTGAGTCAATTACTGAGTGTAAATTTAATAGTGGCTCGCAAACCCAATGGCGATCTGGGCATAACCCAAATGATCGCCACTCCGGGCGGCACAGTGACTACGAAGAAACCTGTTCAAGCGCCTTTAAATCCAGAAAATACAAATCTGGATGCACGTCCTAACGATCCGCAAAAACAGCCTCCTATTAATCAATCTCAATAAAGTAAGAAGGCTGGTAATTTAGCTTGAATTTTTGGGGGCATATCAAATATTGCCTCCTCTGCCTAATGATAAATTGTCAACAATTAATAAGATTGAATATTCTGATTATACACACCATTTTGATCAGGATATGCCAAAATGATTACTTTAGTACCAATATTCATAAAGTTTTCGTTTAACCATTTAGCAGCACTCGGAAAGACACGTACGCAACCATGGCTTGATGGGTGCTCAGGAACTTCAAATGCCGCATGGATTGTAAATCCTTGATAAAAATACATACAATAAGGCATCTTGGCTCCCCCTTGCGTAGCTACCGGATACTCTCCAGAACGACAATTAATCCCTCTCTTATTATAAATACGGAATGTACCCGTTACCGTTCTACAGGACTGAGTTAAGTTTTCTTCACATTTATCCACACCTGCGGAACCACCTCCAGTTAATAAGCGATTTCCTTCTTCATCATAAGCTGCCCACGCAGAAATTTTAGGATCAAACACAAAACGTTTCTCGCCAGTTGCTTTAATCTTCGTGGGGAAATTACCACGCCCACGTTTGTCTCTGGTATAATGAATTGTTCGATGCACATAACCTACGTCGTCAGTAATTAAAGTAGATTCATCATATTCAACGCAAGATGTTAAGCCAAGGCATAATAATAAACCTGCCCAAAATATCTTATTCATTTAGATTTTATCTCCAACAAAGTAAAAAACCTCTTCTCTTCTATCTATAGTAGGGAACTAAAATTGAGAAATCACAATTTAAGACTCTAACTTCCTATATTTAATTCGTGATGGTCTCTCTGCGGCATCACCCAAACGACGCTTTCTATCTGCCTCATAATCACTATAATTTCCTTCAATAAAGGTAATTTGTGACTCACCTTCAAATGCCATTAAGTGAGTACAAACTCTATCTAAAAACCATCTGTCATGCGAAATAACTACGGCACAACCAGGGAAATTAAGAATCGCCTCCTCTAGGGCGCGTAATGTTTCAACGTCCAAATCATTACTAGGTTCATCGAGTAATAAAACGTTGCTACCACTCTTTAACAATTTGGCTAAATGCACGCGGTTACGCTCTCCTCCTGAAAGCTGTGACATTTTCTTTTGTTGATCAGTACCTTTAAAATTAAATCGCCCTACATAAGCACGTGAAGGCATTTGATAGCTTCCTACCTGCATCATGTCATGACCATCAGAAATTTCTTGCCATACTGATTTATTGGGATCTAGATGATCACGCATCTGATCTACATAGGCCAATTTCACCGTTTCACCGATACGAATAGTGCCACTATTTGGTTCTTCATGACCGGTAATCATTTTCAAAAAAGTAGATTTACCTGCACCATTAGGACCAATGATTCCCAAAATACCCCCTTTAGGAAGTTTAAAATCCAATTTATCAATTAGGATTCGATCACCAAATGATTTGCTAATCTGTTCCCCTTCAAGCACCAAATCACCTAAACGCTCGCCTGGCGGAATATAAATTTCATTGGTTTCATTACGTTTTTGGAATTCTTTGGAGTTCATTTCTTCAAAACGATCAAGACGCGCTTTATTTTTAGCGTGACGACCTTTAGGTGCCGTACGTACCCATTCCAATTCAGCTTTGATCGCACGTTGATGAGAATCTTCCTGTTTCTTTTCCATGTTCAAACGTTCTTCTTTTTGCTCAAGCCAAGAAGTATAATTACCTTTATAAGGGATACCTTCACCTCGATCTAATTCTAAAATCCACTCCGCAGCATTATCCAGAAAGTATCTATCGTGGGTGATTGCAACTACTGTTCCAGCGAAGCTTTCCAGATAATGTTCCAACCAGGCCACAGATTCTGCATCTAAATGGTTTGTTGGCTCATCAAGTAATAACATATCAGGAGTAGAGAGCAATAAACGACATAAGGCAACACGACGACGTTCTCCTCCAGATAATTTGCTTACCACAGCATCCCAATCAGGTAATCTTAAAGCATCCGCCGCAATATCTAATTTTCTATCCAAGTCCCAACCCCCCCCAGATTCAATAAGATTTTGCAACTCGCCTTGCTCTGTAAGCAAATCATTCATTTGATCATCGCTCATTGGCTCTGCAAAACACATGCTGATTTCATCGAAACGGGCTAGATGCTGCTTCATTTCAATCACACCTTCTTCAACCACTTCACGTACTGTTTTATCCAGATGCAATTGCGGTTCTTGCTCAAGATAACCAATTTTAATTCCAGATTGTGGTCTTGCCTCCCCTTCAAACTGCTTATCCACACCAGCCATAATACGCAACAATGTGGACTTACCTGATCCATTTAAACCGAGCACACCAATCTTGGCGCCTGGGTAAAAACTTAATGAAATGTCTTTTAGAATAAATCGCTGATTCTCAACCATCTTGCTAACCCGATTCATAGTAAAAATATATTGTGACATAAATACTCCGTTTCTTTTAAATCTGCTTTGTTAGGACCAATCAAGAATTACTTTTCCTGATTGACCGGATGCCATAATCTGAAATGCATGTTGATAATCATCCACTTTGAAATAGTGTGTAGTTACTGCAGAAATACTTAATCCACTTTGTAACATAGCAATCATTTTATACCAGGTTTCAAACATTTCACGTCCATAAATCCCCTTAATCATCAGGCCCTTAAAAATAACCTGGCTCCAATCGATTGAGGTTTCATGTGGTGGAATACCTAATATGGCTACATGTCCACCATGAGTCATTGCCGCCATCATTTCGTTTAAGGCCATTGGATTACCCGACATTTCTAAACCTATGTCAAAACCTTCCAACATTCCTAATTCAGCAACTACTTCAGACAGTTTTTCATGCTGTACATTTACAGCACGGGTTACACCTATTTGACGCGCTAATTGCAACCGGTACTCATTCACATCAGTAATTACCACATGTCGAGCACCAATATGACGAACTATTGCTGCAGCAATAATACCAATAGGACCAGCACCAGTAATTAAAACGTCTTCACCAACTACATCAAAGGACAAAGCACAGTGTACGGCATTACCAAAAGGATCAAGAATTGCTGCCTGATCATCAGTAATGTTATCAGGAAGTACAATAACGTTTGAGGAAGGAAGAGAGAAATACTCACCAAAACATCCAGGTCGATTGACTCCAACACCTAACGTATTACGACAAAGATGGCGTTTTCCCGCGCGGCAATTACGACAATAGCTACAAGTTATATGTCCTTCACCTGAAACACGCTGCCCAACACTCAATCCTTGAACTTCCTTACCTATTGCAACAATTTCGCCGTAAAATTCATGACCTACAGTCATGGGAACGGGGATAGTTGCTTGCGCCCACTCATCCCAAGTATAAATATGAATGTCTGTACCACAAATTGCAGTTTTTTTTATTTTAATCAAAACATCATTCACGCCATAATTAGGAATAGGAACCTCTTCCATCCAAATGCCAGGTTCTCTTTTTGCTTTGACTAAAGATTTCATTAAAATACCTCAAAATAATAAATTATTTTACAGCTCATACAATCATTGAAAGTGTATGGATGTGATTGTCTTAACTTCAATGTAACTACTCAGTCGCTAGATAAAAATCTTGGCGAACGGCCAGATTTGTCGCATGATGCTACTGAGTGAGTAGTTACTTAAATAACGGAAAATTCCTTACCTACGATTTCAAAGGCCCGAATCGCTTTGTCTAAATGGTGCAATTCATGAGCAGCAGACATTTGAGTGCGAATTCGTGCTAATCCTTTAGGTACTACTGGGTAAGAAAAACCGACTACATAAATCCCTAATTCCAGCAAACGATTCGCCATGCGCCCTGCTAAATTTGCATCACCCAACATTACTGGAATAATTGCATGTTCCCCAGGAATCAAGTTGAAGCCCAGACGTGTCATGCCGTCACGAAAGTAATGACTGTTACGTTTTAATTTTTCGGACAAATGATTATCTTTCATTAAATTATCTAAAACTGTGCATGACGTATGCGCAATCACCGGAGCGAGTGTATTGGAGAACAAATAGGGTCTGGAACGTTGACGTAACCAATCAATCACCGTTGCATTTGCCACTGTATAACCACCAGAAGCGCCACCCAAAGCTTTACCCAAAGTACCCGTAATAATGTCAATACGATCGAGAACACCGAAATGCTCTGGCGTTCCACGTCCACTTTTACCCATAAAGCCAACGGCATGTGAGTCATCCACCATTACCATCGCATCGTATTTATCGGCTAATTCACAAATTGCTGGCAAATCAGCCAAAATACCATCCATTGAAAAAACACCGTCAGTAGCAATCAAACGAAAACGAGCATTTTTGGCAGCAATAAGTTGTTCTTCTAATGCCTTCATGTCGTTATTAGCATAACGGTAACGGGTTGCCTTACATAAACGGACTCCGTCAATGATACTTGCATGATTCAAGGCATCGCTAATAATTGCATCCTCTTCACCTAACAGAGTTTCAAAAAGACCAGTGTTCGCATCAAAACATGAAGAATACAATATGGCATCTTCTTTACTTAAAAATTGGCTTATTTTTTGCTCAAGTTGCTTATGTGGCATTTGTGTTCCACAAATAAAACGTACAGAGGCCATTCCATAACCGTATTGTTCCAGAGCTTTTTTTCCTATTGCAATTAATTGCGGATCATTAGCCAACCCTAAGTAGTTGTTTGCACAAAGATTAATCACTTCTTTGTGATTCACTGTGACATCAGCCTGTTGTTGACTGGTAATAATTCGCTCTGACTTATATAAACCTTCACTTTTCAATGTTTCTAATTCAGTTTGCAAAAAATCGCTAAATCGCTCAAGCACAGTATCCTCCTATACGTCAAATTTATTAATTACTCATAAGCAAAGACTTTCCCCAAGGGCGTGAATCATAACAAATTTTAAGCACAGTCACCATGAAATTAAGGAAGAGAACATTATTTCTTAGCACCTGAGTTAATTTTTTGCTAAGATTGACGCAAAGTTTTAAATCATAAAAACAATTAAGATGGTAAAGAAAATGAATTATCAAAATGCGCGCACTAATATGATCAAACAGCAATTACGCACCGGTAATGTTTTAGAGGAATCAATACTTAATTTGTATTATATTATGCCAAGACATGAGTTTGTTCCCGAACAATACTGCCATTTTGCCTATTCAGATATGCAAATTCCACTTGGTCACGGTCAACGTATGCTTACTCCGACGGAAGAAGGAACAATTTTACAAACATTGGCACTCAACGGAAATGAAACTGTTTTAGAGATAGGTACGGGTAGTGGATTTTTTACTGCTTTGTTAAGTAAATTATGTAAAAAAGTAATTAGTATAGATTACTATTCTGAATTTACTGCTAAAGCAAAACATAAACTTCAAGCACATCACTGTAATAATGTAGAATTAATTACTGGTGATGCAAGTCAAGGATGGTTAGAAAATGCCCCTTATGATGTTATTATATTTTCCGGTGCACTAGAAAAATTAACTAAAACGCATATGTTGCAAATATTACCTGGTGGAAAACTTTTTGCTATTGAAGGCAAACTTCCTATAATGCAAGCTCGTGTACATCAATTAGATCATCAAGAAAAATGGCATCAATCTTTAGTTTTTGAAACCTGTATTCCTTTACTAATTAACAACTGTAAAACAAAAGAATTTGAATTTTAAAAAATAAGTTTAAGCAATCAAGCCCTTTTGGGCAAATAAGAGAAAAGAACTTCATCAAGCCAACCCCCTCATTCTAAACAAGGTTTTATAATGTCCAATCCTGCTCAAATTGAAAAAAAATTATTGCATTATACTGGTAAAGCTATTGCAGACTTTAATATGATCCAACGTGGGGACCGCGTAATGGTTTGTTTATCAGGGGGAAAAGATTCGTTCACCTTGTTAACGATTTTGGATCAGTTACGTCGTCGTTCAGGCAATAAATTTGAACTTTTTTCTTTTACATTGGATCAAGCTCAACCTGGTTGGGATGATTCTTCTTTACGCCAATGGTTGGAAGAGCGTTCATTTAAATATGAGATTTTGACTCGTGATACCTACAGCATTGTTAAAGAAAAAATTCCCGAGGGTAAAACTTATTGTTCCTTATGTTCTCGCTTACGCCGCGGCATTATTTATCGTTATGCAGAAGAAAATGGCTATAATAAAATAGCCTTGGGCCACCATCGCGATGACTTAGTGCGTACATTAATGATGTCCATTTTATATAATGGCGATATTCGATCCATGCCACCTAAGTTGTTAAGTGATAATAAGAAACATATTGTCATCCGACCTTTCAGTTATGTTCAAGAAAAAGACATTATAGCATTTGCTAGAGAACAAGCATTCCCAATTATTCCCTGCACTCTTTGCGGTTCACAAGAAAACTTAATGCGTAAAAAAGTAACGCGTTTAATTGATCAACTTGCAGAGGAAAATCCTAAAGTTCCAAGTAATATCCTTCATGCATTACAAAGCATTAAACCCAGCCAGCTTATGGATCAAAGCTTATGGAATTTTAAAAATCTTGAACATGAGTTAATTACGAATACAAATGAATCAGACGAGCTTTTTTCTGTGGAAGAATTTGATTTAACTGAAGAATCCTAGTTTTTTGTAAAACTTATCCTGTCACCATAAATCTCTTCTTTTAAAAAATCTTAACAAAAGCGTTACATTTTTGTTACGTTTTTGTTACATTTATGTTTTAATAAACTACAATTCTCGTCTAAAATTAACAATATTTTAGTCGTAATGCAAAGATTAATGCTCTTACGAAAAGAGAACTAAGAAGAAATAAATTTTAATATAGGAGCTATCCCATGCAAACAGAAACGACATTTGATTTGGGTAAATTTCAAACTTACACTAAACACTATTTAAAATTTGATTTTGTTGCCGGAATAGTAGTATTTCTCGTCGCTATTCCATTATGCTTAGGCATTGCCTTAGCATCAGGAGCACCATTATTTTCTGGTATTCTAAGTGGCATTATTGGCGGCGTGCTTGTTGGTTGGTTAAGTGGATCACAAGTCAGCGTTAGTGGCCCTGCAGCAGGCATGGCCGCAGTAGTAGTAACTGCCATCACCCAGCTAGGCGACTTTAACACCTTCTTACTTGCCCTACTACTTGCTGGTTTATTACAAATTATTATTGGTAGTCTCCGAGCAGGATTTGTGGCAGATTATGTTCCTTCTAACGTAGTACAAGGGTTGCTTTGCGCGATTGGCATTTTGTTAATAATCAAACAGTTACCTTTGGCATTTACCCTTTCCGCAGATTTTAATGAATTAAAAACTCATTTATTAGAAACGACTGATGTAATTACCTTAAGTCCTATTCTTGCCTTATATAATCATATAAACACTGGGGCCTTAATCATTACAGTAATTTCTTTGGCAATTTTAATTTATTTTGATAAGACCAAAAATAAAATACTAAAAGAAATACCAGCCCCTATCATCGTAGTAATCTTCGGAGTAATTTTAAATGAATTCTACATTTGGACCAATTCTGCATTAATGCAGAACTCACCACAGTTAGTAAATATCCCTCAAACAAGTAACTTCCAGGATTTATTCGATAAACTGGAATATCCTAACTGGGCTGCTTGGACTAATATTCAAGTTTATGTTTATGCATGCATCATAGCTATTGTTGCCTCCCTTGAAACCTTGCTCAATTTCAAAGCAGGTGAACGACTTGATAAGCAAAAACGACATGCGTCAACTAACCGTGAATTAATAGCCCAAGGGGTGGGCAATATGACCGTAGGCTTTATCGGTGGTATTCCTATTACCTCTGTAATTGTTAGGACATCTATTAACATCCAAGCAGGCTCCAAAACTAAAATGTCTATTATTTTGCACGGTATATTCATTCTGCTTGCCGTGATGCTAATACCTGGTGCCTTAAATAAAATCCCATTATCTTCTTTAGCTGCCATTCTGATGTATACCGGTTATAAATTGAATCAACCCTCGATTTATCGCTCCGTTTATGCTCAAGGATGGGATCGTTTTATTCCGTTTCTAGCTACAGTTGTTAGTATTATTGTCTTTAACTTATTAACTGGTATTTTGATAGGTCTGGCGGTCAGTCTCTTTTATATATTAAAATTAAACAGCCAAACTCGTATTAACATCATCAAGGAAATTTATCCTAATGGCGTAACTAATCGACTGATACTTCCCCAACAGGTGACTTTTCTTAATAAAGCCCCTTTAATTGCGGAACTGAATTCTATTCCTAAAGGCTCCCAGCTAATTATTGATGCACACTATACTCAATATATTGATAAAGAAATTTCAGAATTATTAAAAGAATTTAAAGAAGAGCAAGCAGTTAATAAAAAAATTGCTTTGAATTTAACTGGATTCAAAGAGCATTATAAAATTCATAATTACATTGATTTTATTAATGTGACTACCTATGACGTACAAACACATCTGTCTCCAGCACAAGTGTTAAATATACTTAATGAAGGAAATCAACGTTTTTTAAATAATGAACGAATCCACAGGATGACTCACATGGACGTAAAATATACTGCAAAGGGACAACATCCTATTGCTGTGGTAGTGGGCTGTATTGATTCACGTGTACCTGTAGAAACAATTTTTGACATGACATTTGGCGATATCTTTTGTGTACGTGTTGCTGGGAATGTCGTCAATAATGACATCTTGGCCAGTATCGAATATGCTTGCAACGTCGTTGGAGTTAAACTAATTGTGGTACTAGGACACACGCGTTGTGGCGCTATTCAATCCGCCTGTGATGATGTTAAACAAGGACATATTACGCAATTGTTGGAAAAAATAAAGCCTGCCATTGCTGCTGAAACAATAACAAAAAATGATCGCAACAGTACAAATATAACGTTTGTTAATCATGTTACCAAACTAAATGTGGCTAATACCATGCAAAATATATATGAGCGCAGTTCAAGTCTGAATCAATTAATTGACCACAATGAAATTGCACTGGTTGGCGCGATTTATGATGTACAAAGTGGTTCGGTGCATTACAGTGACTATGAACACGAGCTTAATCAATTAGATAGCAAAAAGAATAATAATCTAGCATCTAAAATAGCGCATGTGTTAAAAGAGGCAAAGATTAGCCTCTAGGCTCTACTCCAAACTGGTTTTGAACATGAACTAATGTATAATGCGTTCATCTGTAAGCAGTTAAATTCAGGAACATAAATGCGTGCCTCACATTGGTTTTTAACGACTATAAAAGAAACGCCTAACGATGCTGAAATTGTTTCTCATCAACTGATGCTAAGAACAGGCATGATTCATAAACTAGGCTCAGGCCTCTACACTTGGATGCCTTTAGGTCTGAAGGTGCTTCGCAAAGTGGAACAAATCGTCCGTGAAGAATTGAATCGCATTAATGCTATGGAACTACTCATGCCAGCGATACAACCTGCGGAACTCTGGCAAGAAACAGGACGCTGGGAAACTTTTGGTGAACAACTACTCACCATGAAAGACTCAAATGATAGAGAATATTGTTATGGTCCCACACATGAAGAAGTGATTACCGATATTATGCGCAATGCATTACAATCTTACAAACAATTGCCAATGTGTTTTTATCAAATTCAAACTAAATTCCGTGATGAAATCAGACCCCGTTTTGGTGTTATGCGTGCACGAGAATTTATTATGAAGGATGCCTATTCTTTTCATTTAAATTTGGAAAGTTTACAGAATACTTATGAAGAAATGTACCAGGCTTATTGCCGTATTTTTGATCGCATGGGTTTGAAATATCGTGCAGTAGAAGCAGACACGGGAGCCATTGGAGGTTTCGCTTCTCATGAGTTCCAAGTATTAGCAGATTCTGGTGAAGATTTAATTTTCTATAGTGATTCCAGTAACTATGCTGCAAACCGTGAACAAGCTGTCAGTTTTAGACCTGAAAAATCAATGAATCAGAC
>NZ_JBAQZB010000135.1:0-16910 GCF_049790535.1 Legionella sp. | reverse complement strand
AAAGCAAGCAACAAGTTATCATAGTGAAGATCTTAAAAATCACATTCTAACTCTTGTTAAGCAAGGTCATTACACGGCCGCTCTTACTCATTTAAATCAAATGCTGTGGCTTGATCCCAATGATTTTACTTTCACTTTCTCAGTTAGAGGCACGGTTTACCGCTTTTTAGGCAAATATGGGTTAGCTCTTGATGATTTTAATCAAGCATTGATGATTGAGCCTGACAATAATTGTGCTTTAATAAATCGAGGCGATGTATATTGCCTGCAAGGTAATTATGAGTTGGCCCTTTCTGATTTCAATCGAATACTTGCAATCAATCCTAATCATATTGTGGCTTTAGTGTCCCGAGGGCTAACTCAATATAGACAATGCAACTATTCAGAAGCTCTCGTTGATTTTACTAAGGCATTGGGGATTCAGATTAGTGATTTTTCTTTAACACTACGAGGCGAGGTTTTCCGACTGCTGGGTCAATATGACTTGGCTTTTGCTGATTTAAATAAAGCAATCGCGATCAGGCCTAACTCTGAGGTTGCCCTAGCAACACGAGGTAGGATTCATGGTTCTTTAGGTAATTACTCTGCAGCTTTTGCTGATTTAGATCAAGCACTGGTAATTAATCCCTATAATGAATATGCTTTATCGTTTCGTGGTGAAATTCGTCGTGAGCTAGGCCTTAATGACTTAGCTTTAATTGATTTAAATAAAGCAATCGAGATCAGACCTACCGCTGAAGTTGCCTTAGCAACACGAGGCAATGTGTACTACTCGCAAGGAAATTATGCGGCAGCGCTTGCTGATTTAAATCAAGCACTATCGATCACGGACAGCCCTAATAAGAGTCACATTTTATCACTTCGAGGTGAGATTTATCGTCTGCAAGGCAACTACAGGGAGGCTCTTGCTGATTTAAATCTAGCATTGACGCTTTATCCACAAAATGTTATTGCCTTGACCTCCCGAGGTGAGTTATATCGCGTAACAGGTGACCTCGAGAAAGCGTGTACTGATTTAAATCAAGTATTAGCGTTTAACCCTAATAATTATTTAGCATTAATAAGTCAAGGCGATATTTATACACAACGAGGTGATTTAAATAATGCATTGAGTGCTTATCAAAATGCAAACCAGGTAAAAAAATCTTCCTCGGGACTACTAAGGGAAGCGAGCATTTTTAATTTAAAAGGCAATACAAGAGAGGCTACTTTAGTTCAATATGAAGCACATACAACTCAACTAAAAGAAAAAAAACGGAATAATGTTCCTTCGTTAAGCGCGTTTTGTAAATGGGCATTCTTTAAACACGAGGCGGCTATCTATGCTCGAGGTGATGTTTTTCGCAGTGAACCAACGGAAACGATTAGAAGTGTTTTACAGAAGCAGCAGATTAATCCAATAAGTATCGCAACTATGAGAGAAAAATTTAATAATAGCGCATTGTTTAACTCGGTTCCTTCGGTATTTACTCAGCTTGACTGCATTGATACGTACACTATTTATTGAAAATAATAGTCTTGAAAAAAACTAAAAAAATTGCTTTGCAGAAATTTTTCTGCTATTGTTTCGCGTCATTTGTATAGAATATGGTGCTTGGCAATTGGGTTCAGGTGGCAATATTCTTAGTTGAACTAATTAAAGAGAGTAGTGTTATGAAGGCAGCAATACATCCAAATTATGAGCTAATTAAAGTTACTTGCAGCTGTGGTAAAGTATTTGAGACCCGTTCTACATTATGCAAAGACTTAAATATTGAAGTATGCTCAGAATGCCATTCTTTTTATACTGGACAGCAAAAAACCGATAAGATCGGTGGTCGCGTGCAGCAATTCAAAGATCGTTATGGTTTGCGTTCTGGTAAAGTAACATCAAAAGAAAAAGTAACATCAAAAGAATAATAATAAGTGTACTATTGATGCAGTTTTATTAATTTATTGAAAAATTATTATTTGATAATAATTTTTCAATAAATTATCTGGGCTATTGGCGATTCAGTTTTTTCTAAATTAGCATTTTCACCTACAACTTCGTCTTGGAATACATAGAAGTTAATCTATTTAGATACTTCAAATTGGTTGTGACTTGAAACATGCTAAACGATTTTTGCCAGACGCTACGAATTTTGTTTTAGTTTTTATAAGAGAGTAAGTACTTTGGATAATGAAGTTTTAAAACAAGCAGCATTGGACTATCATGAGTTTCCTCTTCCAGGTAAGCTCAGCGTGCATCTTACTAAGCCAACTAACTCTCAAACTGATTTATCTTTGGCATATACTCCTGGAGTTGCGGCACCGGTTTTAGCTATAGCTGAAAATTCTGAAAATGCTTATCGTTATACCAGTAAAGGAAATTTAGTCGCTGTAATGACGAATGGAACTGCCGTGCTTGGTCTAGGTGATTTAGGGCCTCTTGCCAGTAAACCTGTTATGGAAGGCAAAGCTGTTTTATTTAAGCGATTTGCTGGTATTGATGTGTTTGATATTGAAATCGATGCGCATGATTCACAGGCTTTTATTGCTTCTGCAAAGAGTATTTCTCCCACTTTTGGTGGAATTAATTTAGAGGATATTAAAGCCCCTGAATGCTTTGAAATTGAGCAAGCGCTGATTGAACAATTAAATATACCTGTGTTTCATGATGATCAACATGGCACTGCAATTGTTGTTGCTGCAGGTTTGTTAAATGCTCTTGAATTACAGAAAAAAACTTTAGCTGATGCAAAAATTGTATGTATTGGCGCTGGTGCTGCAGGTATTGCTTCGATGCGTTTGCTGGTTGCTTTGGGTGCAAATAAGGAAAATATGCTCCTCTTGGATTCTCAGGGGGTCATTCACTCAGGCCGTACGGATCTTAATCCCTATAAATTTGCATTTGCTCGGACAACAGATTGTCGCACTTTGGCTGATGCATTAATAGATGCTGATGTGTTTATTGGTGTGGCAAAACCTGACCTATTAAATGCGAACTTGTTAAATTTAATGGCACCTAATCCCATAATTTTTGCATTATCGAATCCAGATCCTGAAATTAGACCTGAAATAGCTCATCAAGTACGAGATGATCTGATCATTGCTACTGGGCGCAGTGATTATCCTAATCAAGTAAATAATGTACTATGTTTTCCCTACATTTTTCGGGGCGCATTAGATGTCCGTGCTCGATGTATCAATCAATCCATGCAAATTGCGGCAGTTGAAGCAATACGTCAATTAGCACATGCTCCTGTTCCTCAGGTAGTGAAAGATAATTACCCAGGTGTTACCCATTGGGAGTTTGGTCCTAATTATATTATTCCAAAACCTATTGACCCTCGTTTAAAAGAGAGAGTTCCTGCTGCTGTGGCTGACGCTGCAATAGTAAGTGGCGTTAGTCAATTAAAATAAAGGTAATTTCTTAAGTTGTAGTGAAATCTATAGGGTAAAACCTTGTGCCATCAATAGATATCTTAGTGTGTGTTGGAATGACAACAAAGAAATTGAAATAAAAAAGAGTCGTGGAATGCCTTTATTTATTAAGAGTTGTACACGCTTTTGCTTAACCCAATAGTTAAGGAGATGACTTTGCTTTCTGAAAATCGTAAAAATTACACCATAGTTGGATGGTTTATTTGTGCTCTCGGAGCAATTTTCTATAGTTATGAATATTTACTACGGATCGCTCCAAGTGCGATGGAATTTTCCCTACGTGAACACTTTAATTTGTCGGCATCTGGTTTTGGTCATCTCTCATCAATTTATTATTATGCGTATGTGCCAATGCAGTTGCCGGTAGGTTTATTACTGGATCGTTACGGTCCTAGAAGGCTTTTAACATTAGCTTGCTTTATTTGCGTTATTGGTACGTTTCTTTTTACAAGCACAGCAAATTTCTGGATAGCAGCTTCAGGCCGTTTTTTAGTAGGGTTGGGTTCTGCATTTGCATTCGTGGGTGTATTAAAGTTGGCTACGATTTGGTTACCTGAGAACAGACTGGCTATGGTTTCCGGAATGACCGCTGCGTTAGGCGCTATCGGTGCAATGTTAGGCGATAATTTTTTAGAATTTTTTGTTGACAAATTAGGTTGGGTTAAGACACTAAATGTTATAGCAATTTTTGGTATTGTCTTGTTGTTTGCATTGTGGGTAGGCGTTCATGATAAAAAAGGACGTCATAGGCAAAATGGAACTGTTTCCACGTTTAAAAAAGGCTTGGAAGATTTAGCAATCATTGCTCGTAATAATCAGATTTGGATTAATGGGATGTATGGTTGTTTAGTTTACTTACCAACGACTGTTTTCGCTGAATTATGGGGTATTCCTTATTTAAGACATGCTCATGGACTATCTTCTCATGCTGCAGGTTTAGCGAATTCCCTGCTTTTTCTGGGATTTACCATAGGGGCTCCCTTAATGGGGTATATTTCTGACCGTCTGGAACGCAGAAAATTTCCTATGTTCTTAGGTGCTACGGGTGCTGGAGTTTTAATGGCAATTATTTTGTATGCTCCAGGGCTGACTGGGTCCAATATACAAATATTGATGTTTTTATTAGGTCTTTTTTACAGTGCACAAGCTATTGTATTTGCGGTTGGTAGAGAGTTAAGTCCTGGAGAAGCAGCGGGTACTGCTATGGCCCTAACGAATATGATCGTGATGTTAGGTGCTATGCTACTGCAACCTTTGGTCGGTTATTTATTAGATTTTAGCTCAGCTGCTAAGACAGGTACTGCGGTAACAATTGCAAATAATGTTCACAAGTTATACACCGTGAGTGATTATCAATTTTCCTTGGCAATTATACCAATAGGAATTGCTATTGCAGCTGTATTAACCTTCTTTTTAAAAGAAACTTACGCTCACGTAGATAAGTAATATGCAGAGTTTAAGAAAACAAATGATTTTAGGTTCATTCATATGTTTTGTCGGAGCAGTTTTCTACTGTTATGAGTTTATTTTACGCATCATCCCCGGTGTGTTGCAAAGTGAGCTCAGTATTGCCTTGGGACATATTTCAGCAACTACATTTGGTCAGATATCAGCACTTTACTATTTTGCTTATTCGCCAATGCAAATGCCTGTGGGGATTCTTATGGATCGATTTGGTCCTAGAAAGCTCCTAACTTTTGCGTGTATTTGTTGTACTGTAGGTTCATGGATGTTTACCTTAACATCCTCCATTTTTTTAGTGGGGTCCGGTCGTTTTTTAGTGGGGTTTGGTTCATCCTTTGCTTTTGTGGGAGTACTGTCTCTTACTCTACATTGGTTACCAAGACGTTATTTTTCCCTGGTTGCAGGATTAATGACAACTTTAGGAATGTTAGGTCTTGTTTATGGAGAGGTGAAGATAACCGAATGGTCTGAAAGTATAGGCTGGGAACGTGTATTATTGTTCATTTCTCTTGTTGGTTGTGGCCTTAGTGTATTAATGCTATTGATTGTTCGTGATGGCCCCGCCGGTCATCAGCCTAATAAACATCCTTTACCAGAGTTTTTTCATAACGTTTTTAAGGTATTAGCGGCTCCACAGGTGTGGCTAATCGGTTTTGTTGGTGCTTGTTTGTATACCTCGTTGTCTGTATTTGGTGAATTATGGGGCAAAACCTATTTACAACAGGTACATCACTTAACCAAAGTAGAAGCAGCTCAAACAGTATCGGCTGTATTTTTAGGCTGGGCAGTAGGTGCTCCAATCGCCGGTTACTTATCTGATCGCACAGGAAAAAGATTATTGCCGTTGGTTATAGGGGCAATTTTATCTTTAATTTGTATTAGTCTGGTATTGTATTGTCCGAATTTGTCTCATTCCAGTCTGTATGCTTTATTGTTTTTCTACGGCGTGTTTAGTGCTACAGAAATTATTGTATTCATAATGGCTAAAGAATGCAGTGGCACACAGTTATCCAGTACGGTCTTTGCTGCAACCAATATGATTGTCACCCTGGGTGGAGTAATCTTCCAACCTTTAGTTGGTAAATTATTAGATACCTGTGGGTACAGTAGAATTATCGATGGTGAGCATATCTATTCTGTAATAGATTATCAGGTCGCTTTATCCATATTGCCTATTTCATTGCTCTTAGTTACTATTCTTGCTTTCTTTATTAAAGAGAAAGCAGCTCATTAATACTTCAGTAAGCGTTTACTATGAATGCATCTGTTGCTTTACAAACTGGTATTGGAAGATTTCAAAGCTCTAATTAAATATCGCAATTAATTCTCTAACTGGTTGGCGCAAAGCAGTATGACAGTTAATGAAACGCGATACGGAAAAGCTTTTAATTTCTGCTTCTCGATAATAATGTCTCACAAATTCAGTATCATGATTGGATAAAATAACGGGAATACCTTTTGCGGCCGCTGCTTTAGCTAATTCTGCAAGCTCAATTTGGTCTTCTGTGGTAAATGGTTTTTGTGTGTAGGGTAAAAGTCGCGTTTTTTCTGAAACGGGAACATAGGGGGGATCGCAATAAATTACATCACCTCGTTCGGCATATTCAAAAGTTTTCCTAAAGTCATGATGAATGAATTGTGCTGATTGGCTTTTTTCATAAAAGAGTTGCATTTCCTTGCGAGGAAAATAAGGTTTGGTATAAAGCCCAAAAGGAACGTTATAGTACCCTTTTGAATTGTAACGACATAATCCATTATAACCATGACGGTTTAGATAAAGAAAATAGGCGGCTCGTTGTTGTGTATAGAGTGCTTGATTAAAATCAGCGCGTATTCGATAGTATTGTTCCTTGCAATTAAATTCAGAACTGAAATAATTTTGGCAATAATCAATAAATGCATTTCCCTTTTTTTGCAGAATGGTAAATAGACTGATTAAATCCAAATTACTTTCTGCTAAAAGATGGGCTGCATAATTGGTATTCATAAAAATAACAGCAGAACCAGAAAATGGCTCAATTAGGCGCTTACCGGGAGGTAAAAAGGGAATAATCTTATCTAAACAGTTGTATTTACTACCTGCCCATTTAAGGAATGGTCTTATTTTTATCATGAATTATATGATGATGAATCCAAATGCAAGTATTGCTTATTTCTAAGAAAAAAAACAGATTTTTTTACATATGCCCCAAGACTATTGTAGCGATAGCTATTTATCTAATAGCAATCATCTCAAAGTTTTTTGTTCGATCATTTATTCTAGAAATAAGATAAACTTTATTATAAGAAAAACTAATAAGAAAATTTATGGACAATCAATTATGCATGCGATGCTATGTCTCTGGTAAGGTTCAAGGTGTATGGTATCGATCCACCGCAAAAGAACAAGCAAAAAAATTAGGAATAACGGGTTGGGCACGAAATTTACCTGACGGACGAGTAGAGGTTTTTGCTTGTGGTGAGGAGAAGCAATTGGAGATCTTTTACAATTGGTTAAAAAAAGGACCCGAGCTTGCTCTAGTGACGGAGTGTACTTATCATAAGCTCTCTTGGCAGGAATATGAAGGTTTTGATACTTATTAATTGATGCGATAAAAAGATAATTTAACAGTTGTGACTAGTTCTTGTACGAGGATTAATCTACATTGAGATAGATTTATTCAAAAAAATAGTATCATTTCTAGAAGGGAAGGCAGTGGAAGCAAATTTTATTACCATTTTTTTAGGATTTATTGAAGGATTCGGTCTGATTATTTCACCTTGTATTTTACCTGTTTTGCCGGTGTTTGTCGCTGCGTCATTAACAGGTTCAAAAAAACGCTCTTTGGGAATGCTCATTGGATTTAGTTTGTTTTTTGCAGTATTGATATTTTTTTCACGACAATTGGTAAATTATTTAGGGATTAATTTTACAGTAGTGCGTACGATTGGTTATGTCTCTTTGATTTTATTAGGCTTGATGATGTTGTCGAATAATTTAACGGAACAGTTCAACCGCATCACCCAGCGATTAACAGGTTTTGGCGCAGATTTATATGCAAAAAATAATGCTCAAAGAGGTTTTTGCAATGGATTGTTTTTGGGAGGACTAATTGCAGTTATTTGGACTCCTTGTGCAGGACCAATTCTCGCGGCAATCATTGTGCAAACAGTGATACAACGCACTACAGTACTTAGCTTCTTCACCCTTTTTGCTTTTGCTTTAGGCGCAGTCATTCCCATGTTTATTGTTTCATTATATGGCCAAAAAATTATGACTACATTCACGTTCTTTAAAAGACAAGCAGAACTATTTCGTAAATTGTTAGGTGGGATAATTATCACCAGTGTGCTCTATATGATGTATTTTGACAGGGTAGTTGTTTCAACTTACACTGAACAAACTGGAATTAAAACAACCACTTCGTTAATTGGTGGTTTGTGGCATCCTTATCCTGAACCGGAAATAACAGGCATCACCTCTTGGATTAATTCTTCCCCTATAAATTTAAACGATTTAAAAGGCAAGGTTGTCTTAATAGATTTCTGGACTTATTCCTGCATCAACTGTTTACGGAGCTTGCCTTATGTTAAATACTGGTACAACCATTACCACGATAAAGGTTTAGTAGTCATCGGAATACATACACCGGAATTTAATTTTGAAGCTAACCCAGAGAATGTCAGGGCAGCAGTACAACGTGAGGGAATTCTTTACCCAGTAGCGCTTGATAATAATTATCTAACCTGGATTAACTTTAATAATCATTATTGGCCAGCACATTATTTAATTAATAAAAAGGGAGAGGTAGTTTATGAGCATTTTGGCGAAGGTAATTATGAGATAATGGAAAATAATATTCGTTATTTGCTAGGTATTAATAAACTAACGATCTTAAATTCGAAAAAAAGTTCCCCTATTGCTTATTCACAAACACCAGAAACCTATTTGGGTTATGAACGAGCAGATGTCCGTTTAAGTCCTTCTTTCATTGAAAATAAAGCATTTAGATATCATTTTTCATCATTATTACCCGTAAATGCCTGGAGTTTGGAAGGTTTATGGCAGGTAAATGCGGACAGTATTTTAGCTACCGAGGCAAACGCTGTCCTTAAAATACATTTTAAGGCCAAGAAGGTGTTTTTTGTAATGGGAAATAACACAACGAAACCCATTCAAGTTAAAGTACGATTAAATAGTGTTGCAGAAAAAAGTCTTTTAGTAGATAACTATTCAATTTATGAAGCAGTATCGCAAAGACAGTTTTCCAGTGGTTATTTAGAAATTATTGCTACAGAACCAGGGATAAAAATTTATACAGTTACATTTGGAAATTAAAATAATGTCAGTTATGGATAAGAAATCTATTTAATTTACTCCCTCTCGATTTGTAGATCAAGACCTCGAGAGACGGTTAAATCCGCTCCTGAAAAGATAGAGGAAATAACTCAATGTTATGCATAACTAACGTTAAATTAAGGGAGTACCACTATGCCACATATGAAAATTAATGATATTTCTCTGTATTATGAACTACATGGGCAGGGGGAACCCATTGTTTTTATTGGTGGCTTTACTGCAGATCATAACGTTTGGGGTGGAGTAGTTGCTTATTTTAAAGAAAAATATCAGGTTATTTTGTTGGATAATCGCGGTGCCGGCCAAACTGATGTGCCTGATGGCCCATACAGTATAGAACAAATGGCCGATGATGTTGCTGCCTTGTGCTTGAGATTGAACATTAACAATGCTCATTTTGTGGGAAGCTCAATGGGTGGCTACATCGTACAGTCCTTATCAGTTCGTTATAGCGACTTGGTTAAATCAATCATTATATGTAACTCTGGTGCAGTAATGCATACCACTTTCCGCCTCTATATTGAGGCACAACTCGAGATGCGAAAAGCCAAGTTACCTGAGGGAGTATTGATTAAAGCAGAATGCAGTTGGGCTTTCTCATTTCAATTTATTTCACAACCCGGAATGCTTGAATTATTAATTCAAATGGGTCTAAAAAACCCTTATCCCTTCACTGATAAAGGATATGAGGGACAATATGCGGCGCTTCTTAAGTTTGATTCAAGTCCTTGGTTGCAACAAATCAAAGTGCCAACTTTAGTATTAGCTGGGGATCAAGATTTGATATTTAGTGAGTTTTTAGTAAAGCAGCTTGCGAATCAAATTAAGGACGCAAAGTATTACTGTTTTTCTAAATGCGGTCATTTACCGCAAATAGAATATCCGGAACAATTTGCTCGCGTAGTTATTCATTTCTTAGAGTTAGCTAAGCCATAATTTTCAAAAAAATTTAACTAAGCTAATGAAAATATTTTTTTGCTTTGCAATAGACCTCATCTTGGACTAAATTTATGTTCGACTAATAAAATTTGTTTATTAGTATAAATAGGATGAGGAGAATAAAAATGAATAAGGATATTTTTGAAGGAAAATGGGAAGAAGTGAAAGGAAAAATGAAACAGCTTTGGGGTAAATTAACGGATGATGATCTCAAGAAAATTGAAGGAAATCAACAAGAAATTTTTGGAAAACTTCAAAAACATTATGGTTACTCTGAGGATGAGGCTAAAAAAGTAGTCAAAGAGTTTCAGCATAAAAATCATCATTAAAAATAACAGTACCTTGAATTTATTTTTATATGACAATGATGAGGATTGTTTTATTATCAATGCTGATAAGGAACATTTTAAAAATGCCTGTGGCTTTGACAAAGATCATTGGCCTAATTTTGCGTCAGCAGAATTATCACTTCCATGCATGATTTTTATAATTTTTAAAATCAATCTGGACAATTATGGAGACAATCATGAAAATATTATCAGGATTATTATTCAGTAGCTTCATTGGTATTTCATCAATTACATTTGCAGCAGGAGGCACTTCATTAAGTTCTGATTGGGTGTGTACCACTAATGCGAGTTCCAGTGATTTTGATGCCGATAAGGCTGCAGATAAACAAATGTCTGAGAATGCTAAATCTATTGCTGAGGCATTTAGCTTTGCGGCGCAAAACTGCCGTGATTGCACTAAAATCACTTGCACTATTAAATAATTGTAAAAATAGAGCATCTCAAATTAAAATAGGGATGCTCTATTTTTAAAGTTAAATTTCTATTTACCATTCCTACCAATATAACCTTATCCCGTCATAATATAAAATTTTATAAAAGGTCTAAACTTATAAATAACCCAATAGAATTCTTGAATTAGTTATTTAATTCATTTGAAGAATTACGGTTTTATACCTAAGCTGAAATAGCTTTCTACAAATTTCATCACAAGAATCAAAGGATTGAGAATGAGAATGAATATTTTAAAAGTACAAGCATTAAAAGGTCCTAATTATTGGTCCAATTATAGAAAAAAGTTGATCGTGATGAAGCTTGATCTTGGTATTTATGAGGAATTACCTACTAATCTTTTAGGAAATTTTAATCAACGATTGATGGAGTATCTTCCTAGTTTGTACAGTCATCGTTGTTCAGAGGGCATCGAAGGTGGGCTTAAAATAAGACTTGAAGAGGGTACATGGCTAGGACATGTTATTGAACATGTTGCTCTAGAGTTACAATGTCTGGCAGGTATGGATTGTGGTTTTGGTAGAACATATGGAGCTCATGAACATGGAGTATACCATGTATTATTTGCCTATCTAATAGAGAATGCAGGTTTGTATGCCGGAAAAGCTGCAGTGAATTTTATAAATGCGTTGGCTGAGGGTAAAGATTATTCTTTAAATGACGATATAGCGCACTTAAAAGAAATATATAAAAAGGAGCGTTTTGGTCCAAGTACGCAGGCTATTATTGATGAAGCAAAAAGAAGAAAAATTCCTTATGCTTGTTCACTAAACAATGTATTAATTACTTTAGGATATGGTCACAACCAAAAAAAAGTTTGGACTGCAGTTTCTTCTAAAACAAGCTCGATAGGAGTTGATATTGCTGCTGATAAAGAGCTGACGAAACAAATACTTGCTGCTAATTTCATACCAACACCTAAGGGTTTAGCTATCCAAACTAAAGAAGAGTTAAAAGAAGCCCTTACCCATTTAGCGTATCCACTGGTTATTAAGCCACTGAATGGAAATCATGGGGAGGGGGTAACTGCGAATATTACTAATTCACAAAAAGCACTTTTTGGTTTTAAGGTTGCGCAAAAAATATCAAAAAAATTAATCATCGAGCGTTTTATAACTGGAAATGACTATCGTTTTTTAGTAATAAATTATAAGGTTGTCGCTGTAGCAAAACGAACTCCAGCAATGGTTATTGGCAATGGAGAGTCCTCAATTGAGGAACTCATTAAATTAGTTAATCAACATCCTAATCGTGGTGAAGAGCATGAAAATGTTTTAACTAGGATTACTATTGATGAATCTACATTTTCTATATTAAGACAAAATAATTTGAATTTAGCTAGTGTGTTGCCTGAAGGACAAATTTTGTTGTTGAAAGAAACTGCGAATTTAAGTGCCGGAGGAACAGCGGAGGATGTTACTGATGAAGTACATCCATTTAACCTATTTCTTGCTGAGCGTACAGCGCGACTAATTAATTTAGACATTTGTGGTATTGATGTGATTGCTAAAGATATTCGTCTCCCCATCAGTGAAAATCACGGTGCTATTATTGAAGTAAATGCTGGGCCAGGTTTAAGGATGCATTTAGCGCCAAATCAAGGTAAACCAAGAAATGTGGCTGCTCCGATATTAGATATGCTTTACCCTTCAAGTGTTTCCTCAAGAATTCCAATAATTGCAGTGACTGGAACTAATGGCAAAACAAGTGTCGTGCGTTTGATTGCTCATATGGCCCAGGAGGTAAATTATACCACGGGCTACACTACTACTGAGGGTATTTATATTAATAATGAAATAATTTATAGCGGGGATTGTAGTGGGCCATGCAGTGCAGAAGTAGTATTACACTCCCCAGAAGTAGAGTTTGCGGTATTAGAATGTGCTCGCGGGGGTATTCTTCGTGCAGGGTTAGGCTTTGATGAATCTGATATTAGTATTATTACTAATATTACCGCAGATCATTTAGGTATAGACGATATTCATACAATTGAGGATATGGCTGAGGTGAAAGCGGTTGTTGCTCATAGTACGAAAAAAACTGGATATGCTATTTTAAATGCAGATGATAATTTAACTTATAATTTGAAGCACGAGTTGCAGTGTAAGATCGCTTTATTTAGCATGTTTGAGAGTCCGAGAATAAGAAAACATTGTAATTCAGGAGGATTAGCAGCTTATATTGACCAAGGATATATTGTAATTCAGAAAGGTGTTGAACGAACTAATTTAACTAAAATAAAGGATGTTCCTATCAGTTTTCAAGGAACAGCAACATGCATGATACTTAATATACTACCTGCAGTACTAGCGGCAGTGGTCAGTCATTTTTCATTAGATAAAATAAAGGAAGCATTACATATTTTTTATCCTACTCCGGAGAGTCTTCCGGGAAGAATGAATCTTTTTAAATTTCCACAATGTAATATCATGATTGACTATGCGCACAATGAAGGGGCATTTTGTGAGATAAAAAATTATCTGGAAACAATTCACTGTGACACCAAAATAGGAATTGTTGGAATTGCAGGTGATCGACGGGATGAAGACATAGAAAAATTAGGATTTTACTCTGCATCTATGTTTGATGAAATTATTATACGTCATGATAAAGATGGTCGAGGCCGAAGTAATAATGAGATAACCCATCATTTTTGTGTCGGTATTGATCGTTCACAATTAAAACCTATGGTTAATGTTATTTCCGATGAGATTGATGCCATTGAACACGTCTTAGATAGAGTTCATTCAAATACCTTTGTATTTTGTGCTGTTGAAGATGTATTTGGTGTGACGAATCTGCTTAAGCAAAAAGAAAAATTAGTTCGCATGAACGAGGTTTACAATGATGCCCAAAGCTAAGTTACTCATTATTGGCGGAGCTGAAGATAAAGGGAGCGAATTACCTGATTATGTAGAACAAGATGAAGAATTTACCCGTTACGAAATTTTAAGTGAATTATTACCTCCTTCAAATAAGAAGATAGAAATTATTACTACAGGTTCGGAAATACAAAGTGAGGTGAAAAAAGTTTATCAACAAGTTTTTAATAATATGGGATATAACAATATAGGATTTCTTCCTATTAAAAAAAGAAGTGAGGCACGCAATTTAGAGTATTTAAAAAGAGCGGAAAACGCTGGGGCTATTTTTTTTACAGGTGGGGATCAATTTCGTTTATCTACAATTTTAGGTGGGACCCCTATTGTTAATATCATCAAAGAACGATATCAAAAAGACAATGAATTTATTATAGCTGGAACCAGCGCTGGAGCTATGGTTATGTCTTCGGTAATGATCATGGGTGGAGGCCTCTCAGAGGCGTTAAAATATCGAAATTTGTTAACCTGTTCTGGGTTAGGCATTTTGCAATCATGCATCATTGATACTCATTTTATTAAAAGAGGACGTTTTAGTCGTCTGGCACATGCGATTATTATGAATCCAGAGCAGTTAGGCATTGGTTTAGGTGAAGATACTGCCTTAGTCATTAGAAATGGTTCCGATGCAGAATGTCATGGCTCTGGTATGGTAGTAATCATTGACGGGCGCTATATTGATCAAACCAATATTACTGAAGTTGAAGAAGGAGAGGCTGTTTTCGTAGAGGATTTACGAGTTCATCTTTTGGTAAAAGGGTGTCAATTTTCAATTTCCAAGCGAGCTCTTGCTAATCCTGCGATCCCGATAAAAAATAAGTAATTTCTCAATAAGTTGGATAGTACCTACAGTTCAGTTAGCAAAGGTAGTGAGCAATAATCCGACATGTTCAATAGAATGAAGATAAGTAATCTAATGTTTAATGGAAGATGAGCATGAAAAAAATTGCTATTGCGGTACATGGTGGTGCTAGTGAGGACAGTTCTTTTTTGCAACAAAATCAAAAAGAATGTGAGCATGGTTTAACCAAGGCTATTGATATAGGTTATGCGGTTCTGGAGAAAGGGGGTTCTGCTCTAGACTCCGTCCAAGAGGCGATTAAAAGCCTTGAGGACAATTATTTATTTAATGCAGGGAAAGGATCTGCCTTAAATTGTCGTGGTGAGGTCGAAATGGATGCCTCAATTATGAACGGCAACAATTTGCAGGCCGGCGCTGTGTCTATGGTACGTAATGTTAAAAACCCAATTATGTTGGCTCGGTTTGTAATGGAAAAAACAAACCATGTTTTTCTTTCAGGTTATGGCGCCTTGGAGATTGCCCAAAAATATGGTGTTTCTGTTGAGCCTGAATCTTATTTTATTACTCAGCATCAATTTGAAGAATACCAACGCTTGAATAAAATCGAAACAATTGATGAAATTCAAAATAAAAAAATAAAAGGAACCGTGGGGGCGGTGGCTTTGGATTGTAAAGGAAATCTTGCTGCAGGAACCTCAACTGGTGGTCTAAGCAATTGTCTTCCAGGTCGAATTGGAGACAGTTGTGTTATTGGTGCTGGATGTTATGCTAATAATAATACCTGCGCTGTATCAGGAACTGGGGAGGGGGAATATTTAATTAGGGAGGTAGTTGCTCATACAATTTCTATGCTGCTCGAAACGAATATGAGTTTACAAGATGCTTGTGATTACGTTATTCATGAGCGAAATAAAGTTTTACAAGGAGAAATGGGTGTTATTTCTTTAAATAAAGAAGGCAATTTTGGCATCTCCTTTAACACAGAAATCATGAAAAGAGCATGGAAAAGTTCATCTCAAAAAGCTCGGGTTAAAATTTATAAATAATTTCAAGATTATAGAATTAAAATTGGAGATACACTAAAAGGTTAGGGTCAACAGATCCTAGTTTAAACTTTTAGAGTAAAAATAATACAAATAAGTATAAGTTAAGCTAAAATTTACAGATGGATTACTAAATGAAACGGTAATAACTTGTTTCATAAGTACTCATTAAGGAGAATGGCATGAAATCTGAATACAATAAACTTCCTTATAATCTTAATGAAATTAAAAAACAAGCAGGAAAATCTCTGGATCAAGGAGCCGTAACCGAGGATTACACTCTTAATCTTGAAGAAGCTTGCGCTCATTTAAATGCTGCATTAGCTACTGAGATTATGTGTGTCTTGCGTTATCGTCATCATCAAGTTATTGCTAAAGGAATTGATCGTCCTCAAGTTGTGGCTGAGTTCGCAGAGCATGCTGCTGATGAAGAGCGTCACATGATGATGATTGCTGAACGTATTAATCAATTAGGTGGTAATCCTGATTTTAATCCAAATACTGTACACGCAAGGACTGCTACTGATTATGGAACAGGCACTGATTTATTAAAATTGATTAAAGATGATCTAATTGCGGAACGGATTGCAATTATGGTTTATCGCGAGTTAATTCAGTGGTTTGGTGCCAGTGATCCTACCACAAGAAGAATGCTTGAAGATATTTTAAAAGATGAAGAGGATCATGCTGATGATTTATCGGATCTACTGATTCTGTAAAAATAACATATTCAGCGTAATTATCTTTTGTCTTTTATGAGTATATAATATTGGTTTATAAGGGTTGTAATTTTGGAGTCGCAGTGTCCTAAAGGAAACTAGCCTTCGCTAAACCTGTAGAGCTAATCTCTTTTCAAGATATTAAGCGTGATCCCATGCATGCGCATCGAATGTTTTAAGAGCACCTTTCTAATTTTGTGAATTTAGCTCCTTTTCCAGCCGTAGTATCTCACCTTTTAGAGGCTCTAAATAAATATGCGACATATATGAAGCATCCCGTTTTGCAAGCTAATTTTGATGAATAGGTTTTTTAAGTTGCAGTCCTATATACAGCGTCTAAGCTAAGCTTGCGCTCGGATGTAAATCCGCACTCTTTTTCCTCATCAGAAAGAGAGGAAGAAAGAACATCTTGGAACTCTTTTGTCGATGGATGAACTCATGGAGTTAATTGAATAAATGAACTAAGGGTGCGATATTTGCGGGGTTATTCTTCGGTAGCATAAGGCGAGACGTTTACGGG
>NZ_JBAQZB010000134.1:0-6243 GCF_049790535.1 Legionella sp. | reverse complement strand
AAATTCGACGGTACAAAGAGAATATTTTGCGAGAGCTGGGCTGCAACAATATAACTCAAGCCGTGGTTATGGGGATTCGTTATGGGAAAATCCCCCTGGAAATCATCAAATGATGTCCTGTTATACCTCTGTTTTTGATTTGGGAGACACGAAAAAATAGCGCTTTTACTAACAGGAAAGCGCTAAGCGGTCAGCAAATAAAAACAGCAAAAAAAATATAAAAAATTGAAGAATTACGAAAAGATACGTAAATTCTTGCAGAAATCTTGAAGATAATTTATATAGGCATGTATATTAACAACTATAATATAATAGTAGAATTTCTTGAGATATACATCATGGGTACGCAGAAAGACAAACCAACAAATAATAAGCATGACATTGTACAGGTTAAAAACCCTAAAACAGAACGATATGTACAAATTGATCGTACTGAAGGTAAAATTATTGCTCACAAATCTACCCCTGGGCCTTATAAGGACATACCTATTGGTAGAAAACGTAAGTGATTATTTACAGTCCTATAGGTGGCGAGCCGCTAACATATAGTCTGGAAAGTCAGCCTCGACACTGCTTTCTAATGACTCGTTTGGGCTTCCCAATACCCAAAGAAGTTACGAAAATCAGAGACTCTATTAATAAAATATGTAAAGCAAAAAAATATAAATTGATTGATGCCAGTACAGATGTAACTGGTGGTGATTATTTACTAAAAATATGGAAAACGATTGCTTCAACTCCTATTTCAATTGGAATTTGTCATGAAGATATTCCCAAACAAACTCAAGAAAATATATATTATGAGATAGGCGCTGCCCAAGCTATGGGAAAAGAAACTATTATAATCAAATCAATAAAAGCAGAGATTCCAAGTGATTTTAAAAGAACAGAATATATAGAATTTAATAACGAATTTAACAAAAAACTTCGTAAATATTTTACTCGACTAGAAAAGATTGCGTATCAGTATGAAACTATGGCCGATCAGTTCGATCCAAGTAATCCGATACTTGCAATCGACTATTTAAAGAGAGCTTTTTTAATTTGTGGTGATGAGCGACTTCGTAAAAAGGCTCTAGTGATTTTACAAAATGCTGGATTACAAGATAGGGCAAAAAACAGCGTAGAAATCTTAGCAGCAAATTTTTAAAGATATAAGGCACTTTAAGTATTTAAATGTTTTTCAATAACGTACTAATTTGAACCATTACGAATTGTTAAAAAATCCATCACTGGTACCGAGAAGAGGACTCGAACCTCCACGGAGTTACCCCCACTAGCACCTGAAGCTAGCGTGTCTACCAATTCCACCACCTCGGCATCGTGCGCTAAATTACTCATATTTTTCAATGCTGTCAATATTTTTTGATTTTTAAATAAATTTGAGTGTTTGAATTATAGAATTGTTAAAATAATTGTAATCCTGTTGATGTATGGTTCTCAAACCATATGAGTAAAAAAGAGATGTTAGGTGCTCCGTCTTTATTTTATGCAAAAGGCTTTCCAGCTTTTAAAATTCGCTCTCTGACTCCCTGCCATAAATCGGTCGCTGGAGGGAGTTCAATTAGAATGCATTGGCTAGTGGACGCATCAGCCATTCTTAATTGAAAGTACAAATCAAAGGCGGCTTTTTGAGGGGTGTCAGCAAATATTTGGTAATGTTCGTTATTCACCGTTGTCGGCTGTTTCCTGGCTATTACATATACTGCATTGGTGCTTTGTTGGCAAAATTGAGCAAGTTGTTCATAGTCAGTAAAATAGTATAAAGGTTTATTGGGTTGGTAATGAGTGTCTAACTTGCCTGGAACTCGAGTGTTGTTGTATTGATTCAACGAGGTCATTGTTGTCACCTCTGCTAAAGCTAGTTCATCAATAAGTCCATGACGTAAAATTTGATAATTCTCAGCGTTAGAGGCGTCGATAATGGTTGATTCGATGCCTACAGCACAACGACCTCCATCCAGTATTGTTAATTCTTTATTATGAAATGATGTTTGAACATGTGATGCAGTAGTAGGACTTACTTTTCCAAAAGGATTTGCGGAAGGAGCAACAATCGGGATTTGCAGTTTTTTTATTAACTCTTGAGCCATTGGATGTGCTGGACATCTTATAGCCACAGTCGATTGGCCGCCATTAATTAACGGGTTTATCTGTCCTGGTTTACAACGTAATACGAGTGTTAATGGGCCTGGCCAGAATTTTTCAATAAGTTGTTTGGCGTAAGAAGGGATGTCTGTGACCAATTCAGTTAAATCCCAATTTGTTGCAACATGAACAATTAATGGGTGGTTTAAAGGTCTGTTTTTCATAACAAACACCGCTTTAATTGCTTGTATATTGTTAATCGGTGCTGCTAACCCGTAAACAGTTTCTGTTGGTATTGCAACAGGTTTTCCCGCCTGTAAATTGCAAACAGCCAGATCGATATTAGTAGTAATTAAAGGCATATATTGGTCTCTATAATAACGTACCTATCTTTATTGGCAGGTAAATTTTTAAAAATTACCATTTTTACACAATTAGACTTATTAATGGAATAGTCCTGTGTGAAAATTACAGATATTTTGCCTTTTTAAAACAACCTGCATAGAATCAACGTATTAAACTTGTTTAGAGAAATTGACCATGTTCTTTGCCTTACTGGAAAAAATGATAGACCGTTATTTTGCTCTTATACCTCGAGGTACACCTAATCCAGATCAGGTGCATGCTGCACGTTTGATTGCTCACCGCGGTGCGCATGACAATGTGCACGGAGTTATTGAAAACACACTCCCTGCATTTAGACTGGCGGAAAAATCAGGGTGTTGGGGAATAGAGCTGGATGTGCATATAACGGCTGATCAAGTGTTAGTGGTGAATCATGATTCTAGTTTAAAGCGATTATGGGGACATGATTTGATTATTGCCAATTTAAATTTTTCTGATTTACGGGCCCAAGTTCCAGAAATACCAACTCTTGCAGAAGTCGTTGCCGAATTTGGACAACGACTGCATTTATTTATCGAATTAAAGCAACCATTGCAGGATGAAGAGTGTCTACTGCAAATTTTGCATAAATTGCGTGCAAAAGAAGATTATCATTTACTAACTATCGATGCGTCAATTGTTCAAGCTTTATCAAAATTTCCTAAGCATGCTTTATTATTGGTTGCCTCACACAATAATGTGCGTAATTTTTGTGATTTAAGTTTAAAGGAGCATTATGGTGGTGTCTTAGGACATTATTTATTATTAACCACTAAATTAGCAACTCGACTAAAAGCTGGAAAACAAGTGGTGGGTGTTGGATTTGTAGATTCTAAGTACAGTTTATATAGAGAATTAAACAAAGGAATGCATTGGATATTTACCAATCGCGCTGAACAAGTGAGTCTTTACTTACAGTCCTTGCTAAATTAATATTCTTTTAGTTCACCTGCATTCTCCCATCCTCCACCTAGAGCCTGAAAAAGAGCAACTGTGTCGGTAAGTCGATTGGCCTGTGCTTGAATTAAATTTAAGTGAGCTTGATGATAAGCTTGTTGATTAATTAGCAAAGCCGCTACATTACTGTCACCTAATACCAGTTGACGACGGGCAATAGTGAGACTGGTTAGTGCAGCCTGTTCGGCATTGCTCGCAGCGCGTAAAGCAAAAGCATCTAATTGGATTGCTTTTAAGGTATCGGCTACATTTTGGAAGGCATTAATGACAGTAGCGCGATACTGCGCAGCAGCTTGTCTATAGGTTGCTTCTGCAGCACGTTGTTTATGGCGTAAACTGCCACCGTAGAAAATTGGTTGCGCAATAATTCCTGCAAGGGCCCAAAATTGGGTATCGGGTTGTAGTAGTGTACCTAAAGTAGTTGCAGCTGTACCAAGATTAGTGCTGTTAATAGTAAAATTGGGTAGGCGATTTGCGATGCTAACACCAATTAAGGCATTTGCCGCATGCATTTGTTCTTCTGCAGCACGAATGTCAGGTCGATGCTCAATTAATTGTGAAGGAACTGCAATGGGTAGTTGCGTTGGAAGTTTTAAGGAATTTAAACGAAATATCGGAGTTTGTGGATCATCAGGAAAACGCCCTGTAAGCGCATTTAGTAAATCGCCTTGAATAGCAAGTTGTTTTTCTAATGGAGGTAATGTAGCTGTAGAGGCAGCTAGCGCTGCCCGTTGAGCAGTAACATCACTTAATGCCGCATCACCTAATTTTAATTGTTGTTGGAGCATTGCTAATAGCTTTTTTTGGTTCATAATAATTTGGCGGGTGGCGATAATTTGTTCGCGAAGAGCTGCTTCTTGTATTGCTGCATTCACCACATTTGCCGTTAATGCCAAGTAAGTTGCTTCTAATTGGAAGCGTTGTGATTCTGCTTGTGCCATTAATGATTCCAGTTGGCGTCGTGTTCCACCAAATACGTCTGGGATGTAAGACACAAAAAGCTGTCCAGTAAATAATGAATATTGATATTGATTATTTGCCAAGACACTGGTCAGAATGTTTGCGGTTTTTTGTGTTGTAGGTGAAAATGAGATACCCAAAAAGGGAAAAAGAGCCCCTTGTTGTGCATAAGCAGTTTCTAAAGCGGTGCGTAACGCTTCTTGAGCTGCCTCAATTGAAGGGTTAGTGCGCATACTTGCGATGATGAGATCATTTAAAGATCGCGAATGAAATAATTGCCACCACTGTGCTGGAATGTCTTTGTTGGCTACAAAGGATTGTGATGCTCCCAGTTTGGTTTTGCTCGCCACTGTTTTTGGGGACAATGATTTTGCTATGTACATTTTTGGCAAAGGGGTGACAGGTCGTTTGTAGTTAGGCCCCACTGCACAATTACTTAAAAAAAGAGAGATTACTCCAACAAAAATATACTTCTCGCACCAGAAGGTACTCAGTTTTTGGTGGCTTGATTTGGTGTCAATACATTTTATGGTCCAGCTTAGAATATTTATTTGCAATGGCCTCATCGCTTTTTCCTCCACGGATTAAGCGTAATACCGCCTTGCTCTATCACTCGTGTTAACGAGTAATAGTAGGTTGGTAGAATAAATAGTGTGAGCAATGTAGATACCGCCAAACCACCAACAATGATGGTAGCAAGTCCTCGTTGTACATCAGTGCCAACTCCAGTTGCTAAAGCAGCGGGTAACATGCCAAATGAGGCAACAGTTGCGGTCATCAAAACGGGGCGAAGACGCTCTGTGGCTCCGTTTACTACCGCGCGACTGAGTGCTTTATTTATGCCGCGAACACGTCGAATGTTTGAGATCATGATAATGGCATTTTGTACTGAGACGCCGAACAGTGCAATAAATCCGACAGCAGTTGCTACATTCAGTGTTTCCCCAGTAAGATGAAGAGTAATTAATCCACCCAACGTTGCCATGGGTACCACACCTAAAATGAGAAAAACCAGGTGCAATTTTTGAAATTCAAAATATAAGAGAAGTCCCATGAGTATTAACACAAGGCCTAGAATATAAATCAGTCGTTTTTCTGCACGCTCCTGGCTTTCAAATTGGCCTGCCCACTCAAGGCGGAATTTTTTAGCATCAAATTTTACTTCCTTGTTAATGCGTTGTTTTGCTTCGTTAAGATAGGAAGTTAGATCACGTCCGCGATTTTCCATGCGTACTGTAACTTGCCGCGCGCCTGATTCGTGGGCAATATTGCTTTCACCGGTTTTATATTCTAGTTTGGCAAGCTCTGACAAGGGTATTTTGGCTCCATCAGAACTGTTTAGAAATAAATTTCCTAGAGATTGAATGCTCATCTTATCTGTTTTAGGAATGTGTGCTGTAGCATTGTAAATTCGTTTACCCACATAAATAGTTGTCACCGGTGAACCGCTAAAACCTGTTTGAATTAAGTTAGTGACGTCGGCCACATTGATGCCGTAGCGCGCGATTTTATCCCTGTCGACTTGAATGATAATTTGTGGAATAGGTGGTTCTTGAAATAATGAGGCAGAGGCTGTGCCTCTAATTGTTTTTAAAATAGGGACAATTTCATTACCAATCCGTCTACATTCATGTAAATTATTACCATAAATTCGTAAAGCAAGAGGACTATGGGCACCACCAATAATATCATTGACACCATCAATAATGGGTTGACTAATGCCAATGGTATAGCCAGGCATTTTTGCAAATTGTTGTGTAAGTTTATTAATAAATTGGAGTTTGGTTTCTTTATTAGGCCATGTGGAATAAGGGTGTAAACCTACAGGTACTTCAATATGTGATGGAGTCCAGG
>NZ_JBAQZB010000133.1:0-46734 GCF_049790535.1 Legionella sp. | reverse complement strand
CTGAAAGATGATATGAACGATCAGATTCCTGATTATCAATTAATTGCTCAGGATGTGCAATTTTGTGTGGATAAAGTTCACTCAGATGGTAGTTTAAAAACAATTATTATTAAAAATCTATCCGATTATGTAATTAAAGAACGTGCTTTGGTGGACGGACTGAAGCATTTTATTTATCATGGCAAAAAAATATTTATTTTAACTAATTCAGAATATTCCTATACGAAACTTTTATTAGAGTATGCGATTAATCCGTTCTTAAAAAAGGGAGAAACTTGGCGCGATTTATTCGAGTTTGTTATTACTTTAGCGAACAAACCCCGCTTTTTTTATGACAATCTTCGTTTTTTATCAGTAAACCCTGTCAATGGTACGATGAGTAATATTATTGGGCCCATAGTGCCAGGTGCTTATCAAGGAGGTAATGCAAAAAAGTTTACTGAAGACTTAAAAGTACGTGGTGATGAAATTCTTTACATTGGGGATCACATTTATGGTGACATTGTGCGCCTGAAAAAAGATTGTAATTGGCGCACGGCATTAGTAGTTGAAGAACTTGGTGAAGAAATTGCGGCGCAAATGCAGGCATTGCCCATAGAAAAGCAGATTAGTGAGGCCATGAAAGTTAAAAAAAATCTGGAGGATCAATACGTACATTTACATACTCAGAGTATTGATGAGTGCTCAAAACAATATAATGAAGAACTTCAAGGGCTACAAGTACAAATTAGCAAGATTGATGCACACTTGACCCAATTAATCAAAGAACAACGAGCCTTTTTTAATCTTAAATGGGGACGTATATTTCGTACCGGAGCAGAGGAAAGTTATTTTGCTTATCAAGTTGATCGTTTTGCCTGTATTTATATGGAAAAATTATCTGATTTATTGGAATGCTCACCAATATCTTATTTTCGTGCAAACAGACGATTGTTGCCACATGACATTGAGGTTTAGAAGAGCACAGGAAAAAAGAAAATTTTTTATTCATCCTACAAAAAAGACTTCCTCTCTTGTGCTCGGAAGAGTGCCTAGTGGTTTTTAGCGAAATCTATACTTACAATGTAGGCAATTAACCATGAGCTGCATCCCAATTCGTACCTGTACCTATAGAGACAAGTAGTGGCACGGAAAGTTCAACTGGATGTTCCATCAATTGGCGGATTTTTTGTGTACTGGATTCAATTTCTTGAGCAGACACTTCAAAAACCAACTCATCATGTACTTGCATAAGCATTCGTGCGTGGAGATTTTCTTGAGAGTTTTGCCATTTGGCAATAGCAATCATCGCTTTTTTAATAATGTCTGCAGCGGTACCTTGCATTGGTGCATTAATTGCAGTTCGTTCTGCTGCTTTTTGGCGCATCAGATTACGGGAATTTATTTCAGGTAAATACAATCGTCGTCCAAATAAGGTTTCTACATAACCTTGTTGATGTGCTTGTTGTCGAGTTTGGTTCATGTATTTTAAAACCTTGGGGTAACGTTGGAAATAAGTATCAATATAGCGCTGGGCATCTTGGCGCTCCACACCAAGTTGTTTCGCTAAACCAAAAGCGGACATTCCATAAATTAAACCAAAATTTACAGCCTTTGCTCTTCGACGTTGTTCCAAAGTTACTTCTTCAAGAGATACTTGAAAAATTTCACTTGCAGTTGCTGTATGAATGTCCCAACCGTTGGCAAAGGCTGTAAGTAAGTTTTCATCCTGGGATAAATGCGCCATAATACGTAATTCAATTTGTGAATAATCTGCCGCTAAAATCACCTTGCCAGGAGGAGCAATGAATGCGGTACGAATTAGTCTGCCTTCTTCATTGCGTATCGGAATATTTTGTAGGTTGGGTTCCGTCGAGGACAGTCGGCCCGTTGCTGCTATAGCTTGGTTATAAGAGGTATGTACTCTTCCAGTGTGCGCATTAATTTTTTTAGGCAAGGCATCAATATAGGTTGAAACCAGTTTGGTTAAACCACGGTGCTCAAGGATTACGGCTGCAAGGCGGTAGTCAAATGCTAACTCCTGTAAGACTGATTCTGCAGTAGAAGGTTGTCCAGTAGGTGTTTTTGCAATGACTGGAATTTTGTGTTCTTCAAAAAGTAATTCTTGCAATTGCTTTGGTGAACTTAGATTAAATGGTCTTCCGGCTAACTGTATGGCCTCTTCTTCAAGAAGCCTAATTCGTTCTTTTAAGCGATTACCGTGAGCGCTCAAAGTATCTGCGTCAATTAAAACTCCATGCAGCTCCATATCAGCAAGCACAGGGATTAAGGGCATTTCAATGTCACTAAAAACATGATGTAACGATTCGGACAGCATTGGGTATAAAGTGTGATGTAATTGCAGAGTGATGTCCGCATCTTCTGCT
Organism: Legionella sp.; assembly: GCF_049790535.1. Taxonomy (GTDB): domain Bacteria; phylum Pseudomonadota; class Gammaproteobacteria; order Legionellales; family Legionellaceae; genus Legionella. The sequence goes on along the minus strand of NZ_JBAQZB010000133.1, from coordinate 44,368 downwards.
GCATAGATGCTTGCTTTATCTACGGGAATCTGATCGAAACGTAGTTGTTTGGCTCCTTTACCGGCAATCTCTTCAAAGGTGATGGTTTTATGTCCCAAATATTTTAAGGATAGGGTATCCATATCATGACGACCAGCACCACTATTAAGTACATACGATTCCAGCATGGTATCATAGGCAACGCCTTGTAATGTAATCCCATACTTTTTAAGCATTGAATAATCGTACTTAATGTTTTGCCCTATTTTTTTTATCGTTGGATTTTCTAAAATAGGTTTTAATGCGCTAAGTACTTCTTCACGTACTAATTGCAAAGTACCATCAGTATGGGTAAACGGAATGTAAGCAGCTTTTTTCTCTTCAATAGCTAAAGAAAGCCCAACAATTTCCGCCATCATGATGTCCAAACTGGTGGTTTCAGTATCAATACACAATTCTTGGCAATGTGCCAACTGATTCAACCAATTACTCAGTTGCTTCTGAGTAGTGATAAGCTCATAGAAAACCTCTGTATTCTGTATTTCTACAGCTAATTTTTCCTGACTCTCTGCTTGTGTTAATAATTCTTTAAGCCAATTTTTAAATTCGAACTCTCGAATTAAAGCAATTAATTGTTCTTTTACAACTTCTTTAGGACGTAATTCATCCAGATTTAAAGGCAACTGCAAATCAGTTTTAATTGTTACTAATTTTTTAGATAGTGGCAGCTGTGGGATACTTGCGCGCAAATAATCCCCAATTTTACCAGAGATTTCATGAGCATTTTCTAATAAATTATCCAAAGACTGATGTTCGCTTAGCCACTTAACGGCTGTTTTAGGACCACATTTAGTTACCCCAGGAATATTGTCTGAGGTATCACCAACCAGCGTTAGATAATCAATGATTTGCGCAGGTTCGACCCCAAATTTTTCTTTAACCCCGGCAATATCCATCGTGTAATTGTTCATGGTATTGATTAATGTAACTTGTTCATTGACAAGTTGAGCCATGTCTTTATCGCCAGTAGAGATTAGAACTGGAATTCCTTGTTCAGTGGCTTGTTTTGCCAGAGTGCCAATGACATCATCCGCTTCTACTCCTTCAACGATTAATAAAGGTAACCCCATCGTTTCCAGTAATTGTATTAAAGGTTGAAATTGCGAGCTTAACTCTTGCGGCATAGGTGGTCTGTGCGCTTTATATTCTGGATACCATTCCTCTCTAAAAGTCTTTCCTTTGGCATCGAAGACTACAGCTAACTGTTCAGGCTGATACTCTTTAATCAATTTTTTTATCATGTTAGCTACTCCATAAACAGCCCCTGTGGGTTGTCCCTTGGAATTAGTTAAGGGAGGTAGCGCATGAAATGCACGGAAAAAATAGGAGGAACCATCAATGAGGATCAACGGTGCTTGTATCATTATTTGCCCTCGATTTTGGATAATTGTTCGTTCAGTAATGCGACTTGTTCAGAAAGAGTTTTGATATTTTTGCGCATTAAAGGAATACGATTGACCGCAAACTCATGCTTGAGGGCAATTTCTTTGGGACGCGCAGGGTTACCAAAATAAATAGTTTTTTCGGTAAGATGTTTATTGGGTGGTACACCAGCGCGGGCTCCTAATATGACACCATTATCGATGCGAACATGATCGCTAACACCAACGTTTGCTGCAAAAATCACATGATTTCCTGTCGTGGTACTGCCGGCGATACCAGTGAACCCACAAAGGATATTGTGTTTTCCTAATTTTACTGAATGAGCTACTTGCACCAGGTTATCAATTTTAGTTCCTTCACCAATAATAGTCTCGCCCATGGTTGCACGATCGATTGCTGTATTAGCGCCAATTTCAACATCATCATGAATAACGACGCGTCCTACATGGGGCACTTTGTGGTGTTGACCATCAACAAAAGTGTAGCCAAAGCCATCAGAGCCAATTACTGTCGATGCGTGAATTGTTACTCTGGAACCAATTTGGCAGTGATCATATACAGTTACATGAGGATAAATTGTTGTATTTTCACCAAGAGTAACTTCGCGACCAATGTGAATATGACTTTTAAGGATGCAGTGATTGCCAATAATGCTGCCTGCTTCAATTACTACATAGGGTCCTATGAATACCTGTTCTCCTAAATGTACCCTTTCCCCAATTACGGCAGTTGGATGGATGCTTGGGGGGATTTGAGGGGTAGGATGAAAATAATGGAGTAAGGAAATAAATGCTCTTAATGGATGGGATACTTGTATTAATGGTTTTTCAGAAACAGAGGTGTTTTTGTTTACTAAAATTGCTGCTGCCGGGGATGCTTCAGCTAATTTGAGGTTTTTATCATTGTCTGCGAACACTAAAGTTCCGGAAGTAATGTCCTCAATGGGAGACAAACCAGAAATTTTAGTTGCGTTATCACCTATAATTATCCCTTTGATCAAATGCGCTATATCGCCAAGTGAAACACTCATTTATTAGCCTTTAAAAATTTGCAAAATAGGCAGATTATATACCCCTTATAGCTCATTTTCGAGTTTAAGTTGAAAAAAGTACGGATTGAGTTCAAAAGCTTAAAGACAATTCCTGGTTTAAGTTGAACGATGTGAAATTTTTTCACTTTATATATTTTCTTAACACTAAAGCTGCGTTAGCACCGCCAAAGGCAAAATGATTTGATAAAGCAATATCAATGGTTTTGTTGCGCGCTGTATTGCCCACATAATCCAGATCACAGACAGGATCGGGAGTATCCAAATTAATTGTAGGTAAAAGTAAATCATGGCGTAAACTAAGCGCAGTGGCGATAATCTCCATAGCACCTGCAGCACCTATAGTATGGCCAGTCATGGCTTTTTGGGCGGTTACTGGAATGTCATAGGCTCGAGCACCAAAAACTGATTTAATGGTTTCCGTTTCTGTACTGTCATTTAATTGAGTTCCGGTACCATGAGCATTAATATAATGGATGTCATTAGCTGACAACTTGGCGTCATCCAAAGCCGAAAAAATAGCACGTGTTTGTCCTTGCGTGTTGGGGGCCGTAACATGAAATGCATCACAACTGGCACCAAAACCAATGATTTCAGCATAAATAGTAGCACCACGTGCTTTTGCCTGTTGTAATTCTTCAAGAATTATAATTCCCGCTCCATCGGCAATGATCATGCCATTGCGGTTCAGATCAAACGGGCGACAGGCTTTGGTAGGGTTTTCATTATTGGTGGACAGGACTTTAAGTTTACACCAAGTCGCCATAACGGATTCCCAGATTAAGGAATCAGTTCCACCACAAAGAACGGTAGATAATTTACCTTGAGCAATTTGTTGATAAGCTGTTCCTATAGCTTCAGCGGAGGAAATACATGCATTAGATATCGTCGAATTAGGTCCACCAATACCAAATTCAATAGCAATATGATTTGCAATTGAATTGGGCATAGATCTGATGATACTAAGCGCTGGGAGTTTTTTCCAACTTTGATCAGAATACATTATCTTAAATATGCCTTCTGCTTCAGAATAGCCGCCCATCCCTGTACCTATATAAGTTCCTGCCAGAAATAACTCCTTGGTCGTAAGACCTGCTTGATGTATGGCATGGTGGGCACAATAAAGGGCATATTGAGCAGCACGAGGGTAACGTTTGCTTTTAGTGAATTGAGGAAGATATTCTAGAGAGAGGTCAGTAATTTCACCACCTATTTGAGTTGGGTATGGGGCGGGATCATAGTTTTGTATACGTTTTATTCCACATTGGCCGTGACTTGCGGCATTCCAGAATTTATCTAACCCAGTCCCTATCGAAGAAGTTATTTCCATCCCGGTGATTACAACCCTTTTTTTCATTCATTGTCCCTTTTTATCAACACATTTTTTTAAGCTAATACTAAAGGTGTGGTTGAAACTCTGTCAAGTGCTATTATTGGGAAGCTAACAGCAGGGGAATTACAACAAGTTATGTGATACTTTTATTGAGAATCCTCATATTAAGAATCTATACTAGTCTTACCTTAATCCGTGCAAGCTGAGCATCCTATACTCTTCCTGTGGCTTGTTTGCGGGACTATAGCGACGCAACATTGGCTACTCTATTATTATAACTTAATTAATTTTCTAGCCATTTTAATAATTGGTTTATTTCAATCTGCCAATAATCGCATGCATTTTGCATCAGGAAGCCTAGCCGTGTGTAAAGGTCGAGCGCTTTTTGATTATGAGTTTCTACATCCAGGTTCAGATCGGATTTGCCTTCACTTAAGGCATAGTTGACGCAATGAGTGATTAATGCGGTACCTAAACCTTGTCCTTGTTTGTCTGGAAAAACAGCGATGTCGGATAATGTTGCTCCATGTTTTTGCCAGCGCAGATGTGCTTTACCGATGAGATAATTTTTCTCAAAAGCAAGCTCAATCTGATAGTCGCGTTCGTTTAGTATGTGTTGAAAACGCTGTTCTAGCTCGTCAGGCGATTTATTGAAACATGCTTTGTCCAGCATACAAAGTTGCGGAATGTCTTCGATTGTTGCTCTGCGAAAAGTCAGTTGCTTTTTATAATCCAGCAAAGGATTTAAAATATGTCGTTCCATGGAGTATTCGCTGTGTTGATAAGAAAAACCAAAGCCTGGTAACCAGTGATCATTGAGAGAAGATGGGCTTGAAAAAATTAACTTAAAATAATTTTTTTCTAAAACAAGAGGGATGATATTTTGTAACAATTGCTTGGCTATTCCTCTATGACGCCATTGTGGGTGGATTAGTAATGAGACTTCCACAGCATCATCATAAAAAAAATAAATACTTAAAAAACCAATTAATTGTTCTTTTTCATAATAGAGAAAAATGGTGGATAAATGCCGTGGTTGTATTAATAGGTGCGTGTATAAATTAGGAATATTACCATCAGTTTTTTTACTTATTGTTTTTAATTGTTCCAGTTCTTTAAATTGCCTGTCATTTAATTGGTTTGTGATGTTAAACATAATGAGCTTCGATAAACGTTATTCATTTTTTCAAGAATAGCACATTGCACTCATTTTATGCTTACTTACCTAATAAGAATCGCTAAGTGAGTTGGACTTATTAAAGGGGTTTCAAAAGAGGTGTTAATGTTCTGGAACCCTAGCAAAAATAGGAAAAAAGCGTTAAATTACATTTCTTCATTCTTGCGATAAATAATGGCTGTATTGCCAATTAATTGTACTAACTCAGCATTTAGCTGCTGGCATAATTCATGAGCCATGATGATTCGTTCTTCTTTTTCCGCCCCATTAATTTTAACTTTAATTAATTCATGCGCAAGTAATGCATTATTCGTTTCCGCAAAAAGGGCTTCCGTTAATCCTTTGGCACCTATAAGTACAACGGGTTTCAAATGATGTGCCTGGGCTTTAAGAGATTGTCTAAACGAGGTATTCACTATAAGGTATTCCTTAAAAACTAAATGGTAAATTATTGCACGTTTTGCTGGGAAAAGGTAGTGAAATTCAGTATCATAGGCGAAATTGATCAATAAATAGTAGTTTATGAGTCGCACCAAAAGCAGTAAACGGTGGTTGCAGGAACATTTTGATGACGTTTATGTGAAAAAAGCACAAGCGGAGGGTTATCGTAGCCGCGCTGTGTATAAATTAAAAGAAGTAGATGAAAAAGAATCATTATTAAGGCCTGGGATGACCGTTGTTGATTTGGGTGCTGCCCCTGGCGGCTGGGCTCAGTATGTTTCTGAATGCCTACAGGGCCGTGGTCGGATCATTGCTTTAGATATACTCCCGATGGATGCTTTGCCTGAAGTGGATGTGATTCTTGGCGATTTTCGCGACGATAAAGTACTGCAAGAACTTATGGATTTAATTCCTGAGCGCAGTGTTGACTTGTTATTATCAGATATGGCCCCAAATATGAGTGGTACCGCAGCAATTGATATTCCACGTGCAATGTATTTGGTGGAGTTAGCTTTTGATTTTGCGGAAAAAATGTTAAAACCTGGTGGTTCCATGTTAATTAAAATTTTTCATGGCTCGGGTTTTGATGAACTAGTAAAACATGCAAAAATCTCTTTTGATAAGGTGGTGATTCGAAAGCCCTCTGCCTCCCGCGCACGCTCAAAAGAAACCTATTTGCTGGCAAAGGGATATAAACTATAGTAACTTTAATAGATTAAGAATTTGTTTTCCTAGAAAATGTTACCTCCTTCGCGCCAGGCCTCGGAGGTGGTGCCCATAGGGCGGATAAGAATTTCCTGAACGAAGTTCTTTACTGATGTTTGCCCACGGGGTTGATACTCATAAATATTAGAGTTTTACGTAACTAATGAGGTTAATACTTTGAACGACATGGTAAAAAATTTATTTTTATGGCTGATCATTGCGATTGTTCTGGTCTCTGTTTTCAGTAATTTTGGACCTCGTAACGCAGTTGCCGAGAAAATTTCTTACAGCCAATTTTTAAAAGAAGTCGATCAAGGTATGATCAATGCAGTAACCATCGAAGATGATAAAGTCATCAAAGGAATAACTAAAAATAATAAACGTTTTGTAACTTATATGCCGATGCAAGATAATGCATTGTTAGGAGAGTTATTAAAAAGCAAAGTAGAAGTGAGTGGTCAGGAAAAGCTACAAGAAAGCTTCCTCTTACACTTGTTTGTTAATTGGTTCCCAATGTTACTTTTAATCGGAGTCTGGGTCTTCTTTATGCGCCAAATGCAAGGTGGTGGTGGCCGTGGTGCAATGTCTTTTGGTCGTTCACGTGCTCGTTTGTTAGGTGAAGATCAGGTTAAAGTGACTTTTGCTGATGTGGCCGGTGTGGATGAAGCTAAGGATGAGGTAAAAGAGTTGGTTGATTTCCTACGGGATCCAACTAAATTCCAAAATCTAGGCGGACGTATTCCTCGTGGAGTATTATTGGTTGGTTCTCCTGGGACGGGTAAAACTTTATTAGCAAGAGCAGTTGCTGGTGAAGCTAAGGTGCCGTTTTTTACCATTTCAGGTTCTGATTTCGTGGAAATGTTCGTAGGGGTTGGTGCATCGCGTGTCCGTGATATGTTTGAACAAGCTAAAAAACACGCTCCCTGTATTATTTTTATTGACGAAATCGATGCAGTAGGTCGTCATCGTGGTGCGGGGCTAGGTGGTGGCCATGATGAGCGAGAGCAGACATTAAACCAATTATTGGTTGAAATGGATGGTTTTGAAGGGAATGAAGGGGTTATCGTAGTTGCTGCCACCAACCGCCCTGATGTTTTAGACCCTGCCTTGTTACGTCCTGGTCGTTTTGATCGTCAAGTTGTTGTTCCCTTACCTGACATCCGTGGACGTGAGCAAATATTAAGGGTTCATCTTCAAAAAGTTCCTGTAGATGTCAATATTGAAATCATGGATATTGCTCGAGGTACTCCTGGATTCTCTGGCGCAGATTTAGCTAATCTGGTAAATGAAGCGGCTTTATTTGCTGCACGCGAAAATAAACGTAAAGTTGGTATGCCTGAATTGGATAAAGCCAAAGATAAAATTATGATGGGTGCCGAACGTCGTTCAATGGTTATGGATGATAATGAGAAAAAACTAACTGCTTACCATGAAGCAGGACATGCTATTGTGGGTTTATCTGTGCCAGAGCATGATCCTGTATATAAAGTGTCTATTATTCCCCGTGGGCGTGCATTAGGGATCACCATGTTTTTACCGGAACAAGATCGTTATAGCCATACTAAGCGTCGTCTGGAAAGTCAACTGTCTAGTTTATTTGGCGGACGAATTGCTGAAGAATTAATTTTTGGTGCAGAAAGTGTTACTACAGGTGCATCCAATGACATTATGCGCTCCACTGAAATAGCTCGTAAAATGGTTACTAGCTGGGGATTATCTCCTCTTGGTCCACTGACTTTTGGTGAAGAAGAAGAGGAAGTATTTTTAGGTCGTTCTATGAATAAACATAAAGAAATGTCAGATAGGACTGCACAGCAAATTGATGATGAAATACGTGCAATAATTGATAGAAACTATCAACGAGCGAAAGAAATTTTGCTGGCTAATATGGATAAATTGCATTTGATGGCGGAAAATTTAATTAAATATGAAACCATTGATGCAAAACAAATTCAGGATATCATGGCTGGAAAAGAACCTTCTCCTCCAGCAGATTGGGGCACAACATCCAAGCCTTTGGATAAAGTTGAGGTGATTGATGATGCACCTGCACCATCTTCTGATTCAGAAGCAATTGTAAAATCCTGAAAATGTATAGAAATAATAAAAGCGAGAACAGCAAATGAATTCAATACAATTTAAGAGCTGGCTTACACAGCGAGGTCAGCTCTCTTTAAATTGCCATTTTGAAAAACCCTTAATTATGGGAATTTTAAACGTTACTCCCGATTCTTTTTCTGATGGTGGTAAGTTTTTTGCAATGGAACGAGCTTGTGAGCACGGATTCCATTTAATAACTCAAGGAGCTGATTTAATTGATGTAGGCGGCCAATCATCTAAACCTGGTGCTAAAGCTGTTCCAACTGAGGTTGAATTAGACCGGGTAATTCCAGTTATAAAGCACCTTCGCGCCAATTCAGATATCTGTATTTCGATTGATACTGATAAACCTGAAGTGATGGAAGCTGCTGTCGATGCAGGGGCTAATGTAATTAATGATATTAATGCTTTAGAAAAGCAGGGTGCTCTAGCAATGGCTGCAAAACTTGCTGTTCCTGTTTGTTTAATGCACATGCAAGGTGAACCACAAACTATGCAGCAAAATCCTCATTATTCTGAAGGGGTTTTGAACGAAGTAATGAAATTTTTTGTGACACGCATTGAAACCTGTCTTCATGCCGGCATTGATAAAAAAAACTTAATTTTAGATCCAGGCTTCGGCTTTGGAAAACGAGTAGAAGATAACTTATGTTTGGTAAATAAGCTGGATTTTTTTTCAACACTTAAATTGCCACTTCTTCTAGGAGTTTCACGTAAAAGTACGATTGGCGCTGTACTCAATAAAGAGGTTAATGATCGCTTAATAGGAGGCATCGCATTGGCTGTTTATGCCGCATTGAAAGGCGTTGGAATCATAAGAACGCATGATGTCGATGAAACAAATCAAGCATTAACCCTAATCGAAAGGGTTTGTCAGGCTAGGCTCTGTTGACATTGTGGCCAAGATAGTAGGCGTGTCGACAGACGCTCAATAGCTTTAATAATAGAGGTAATAAGGATGATTCAACGTAAATATTTTGGAACCGATGGCATTCGTGGGCATGTCGGTTTATCAGATATTAATCCAGAATTCGTATTAAAATTAGGCTGGGCCGTAGGTCGCGTACTTGGGGGAAATGGGCACCGTAAAAAGGTGGTTATAGGTAAAGATACGCGAGTCTCAGGCTATATGCTTGAATCTGCTCTAGAAGCAGGTTTATCGGCTGCAGGTGTGGATGTTGCCTTATTAGGTCCTATGCCAACACCTGCCATCGCTTATTTGACTCAAACTCTGCGCGCAAATGCAGGTATCGTAATTAGTGCATCTCATAATTTATTTGAAGATAATGGCATTAAATTTTTCTCTGCCGAAGGTGGTAAATTACCTGATAATATTGAACTGCAAATCGAGGCAGAGTTGGATAATCAGATGCAAACGGTGCCTTCAGGAAAATTAGGTAAAGCGACACGCATCGATGATGCCAGTGGCCGTTATATTGAGTTTTGTAAATCCACTATTCCTTCTTTGACTCGATTGTCTGGTTTAAAAATTGTTGTTGATTGTGCTAATGGCGCAACATATCACATAGCTCCTAATGTATTTGCAGAACTTGGTGCCCAGGTAACTTCTATTAGCAATAAACCTGATGGATTTAATATTAACCAGAATTGCGGTTCTACTTCACCCGATCATTTAGTACAAAAAGTTCTTAGTACTGGTGCTGATATTGGCATTGGACTTGATGGTGATGGGGATCGTGTTATTTTAGTTGATGCGCAAGGTAATTTAATTGATGGTGATAAAATCCTTTATATTATTGCTAAAGATCGATATGAGCGTGGAGTGTTGCATGGCGGTGTAGTAGGTACTGTAATGAGTAACTACGGTTTAGAAAAGGCTATTACAGCTTTAGGTATCCCATTTCTGCGCTCCAATGTTGGTGATCGATATGTTTTGGCAGCATTACGCGAAAAAAATTGGAAAATTGGTGGTGAAACTTCTGGTCATATTGTTTGTCTTGATAAAACAACAACAGGGGACGGTATTGTTGCTGCGTTACAGGTGTTATCAATTATGATAAAGCAGGGAAAAAGCGTGCAGCAATTAAGCGCAGGGATTACCTTGCTTCCACAAGTTCTGGTCAATTTAAAAACTTCTCAAGCACCATTATTAGTAAAAAATTCACAAGTACTTGAAGTGGTAAGAAATTTGGAAGCCAGTTTACGCGATAAGGGCAGAGTTTTACTTAGGCCATCAGGCACTGAGCCTTTATTACGAGTCATGATTGAGGGGATTGATAAATCAGTGGTGATGCAACAAGCGCAACAATTGTGTGAGGAAATAACCCTTATTGACAAGAATTTATCTTATTAGTAAATAATACCAGGGAATATATACAGACTAAGGAAAGCTATATCCTGTATGGCTTCTAGTAAAATTAAAATTTCTTCTTGTGCCTGCGGAATACACCTCAGGGTACACTGTTTATTAAGTCTTCCTTATTACAGGCAATTTTATATTTTAATACTACTGGTAAAAATAATAAAATTTACTCACCAAGAACTTATTTCAAACACCAAGAGATACCTTAATGAAAAATATTCCAGAAAAAATTCAGGAACAAAATGCTGTAGCTATTAGCGTATTGAATCATCTTCTAAGTGATCACGTCTTAAAAAGAGTGATTCATAAATTTGGATCCGAACTTGCAAAAAACATTTTACAGCTTCTTATACAAAAGGTAGAAGAGGCTGATGAACTTGGTGTTATAGATGAAAAGTCAAAACAAACCATCACTCATTTAATGCTGCACCATTCAGATAAAGGACGCCAATACGATGGGATAAGAATGGAAACATCGTGGGAAACTCTTAATAACAAAGTAGGAGTTTTATCCGTACTATGCCAAATGAATGAACTATTATCTGATATCAACCAGTGCACAACGATTCAGAGTTTAACTAATTATTTCAAGTCTATGTATGATATTTCCGCTGCTTTTGTACAAGAATTAGCTGGTGAACATAATGAGTTTTTTAATCAGTTAATTTCTATTATTATGCCTACTGTAGCCGAGTACGGAAGTCGTATATCTTTTACTGAGGTTGGTGATAAGAAGAAACAATATGCTACTACTTTTGGTTTATTTGCTACTTCCCGTGATTTAATAGATGAAACTCAAGTATCCGAAGAAATATCCGTAGCTGAAGCGCGAATTACAGGCAAATCACTTTTTAAAGAAATAACTACCATAGAACGCTATCGCTTGATATTTACGAATTATCTTTTTGCTAAAGAAAATTATGAAAAGCATATTGATACAGTTGAGGTTGAGGCACGTGATCAGGCAGAAGCTCACTTTCTTAACCAAATACAAAAAATGATTAATTTAGATATTCCTTTGGATTTAACAATCGAAGATTTAGAAGCAGTAGATAGAATTGCTAAGGCCAATGAAACTTGGATAGAAAAAATAGCAAGACGAGATAAAGCTCCTTTAGTTGCAGGCATATCCGGAAGCACTGGCCGACTTTTAATTTCATTAATTCATTTTAAGTTAATTCAAGCAGATGAGGCCTCTATTAATGAATTACAAATATTAGCGAATTGTATTGCTGCTCATATGGTTTTTCAGGGACACCATTCCTTTGATGAAGTACATGAAGCTTCACGTCGTGCTATTGATGCATTATTAATTGCAGATACTCCGAAAAAAGAAGATATTCTTAAGGTGATTGATCACCCATTTTATAAGGTTGGAGCAAACTTTTTACATCATTCTTATGTTGATAAGGTTTTAATGGATTCTCAGGAACATTTGCCAGTTGCAGCTATGATGCCTTTTAAATATTAAGCTTTAGATAATAAGTAGTTACAACGTCAAAATGTAACTACTTTAATTGTTAAGTAAATTCTTTAGTTAATTGTGTTGCTTTCTATGGCAGTTTTAACAGCTTTTCTAAAGCCTTTACCGTTGCGGTAATTAGTTCATGTTTGAACGCATTGTTATAGCCCCGCATCGTGGAGCATTATTAAAGGCATACTGTTTTTGTCCGTTACATGGGTCGTTTTCATTATGGTTCATACCCATTATTATGGGTTCATCTGCGGATGATCTGGCTCAAATACAATGTCAACCAACGCAGCAACCTTACCTAACTCACCCTGACATAAAGCAGGTTTGCAAGACGTGGGAATAGGCGTACCATTTTGTAAAAAATCGATCAACGCACGTGCAGCAGTAATTTTTTCTTTTTTCGAAAAACCAAAATTGGTGATCGTAAAAAAACCAAAAAATGACAGCCTGGTCTTGTAATCAGCGTCCAGTGTTCGTTTATAAAGATATGACTCTGTTTCATGCAATTGGATTTGTTTGAGTGCTGCTTTAACATCTTTGCTAAGGTCATCATAGTACTCATCATTGCCAGTAGTATCATACTGAGAATTTGCGAGGAGACGGTGTTCCTCTATTTTTTGAATCTCTAATTTCACAAAATCTAATACCGTTGACTGTATATATTTTGAACTATATAAACAAACGCCTAATTCTGCCAGGTAACTTTCAATTGCATCCAGATCTACTGTATTTGTTATCTTACCTATACGTTTTGCCTGTTCAACTGCATCTATTATGTTCGCCACCCCAGACACAACCTTTTGTTCATATTTATAATCAGTGTTGCAAAATCCAATTTCGATTCGGTCGTTTTTATAAATAAATATAATGTCTTTTGCATCAATAATTCGTTCTTGAGTCTCAGTATCTGGATCAAATAACATTATTTTTACACAGCGATTTTCTACATATTGATTTATTTCAATTTCGGAATTGCGAATAAATTTGTCAGGATTATATGCATAATGAGAAGGATTATTTATTCTAGTTTGCTTGATGGCACTAATATTTTGTTTCCAATCTACCCCTTGTGACAGTAATAAAAGCGCTAATGGCATTTTATTCATAAGCATAAAAAATTGCAGTGGGGTAAATGAACTTAAAATTGTCTCAGTGTACTCATAAGCAATGAAATCAGTATTGTTAGCACGATAAGAAAAACCACCATTCACGGAACTAGTATGGCCTCTAATGACCACTTTAACCTCGTGTTCATACACTTTGTTCAACCATGCCATTGGGTTGGGACTTCTACCTATGCATTTAATTAGGAGAGGTAACCAAGCTTCTGTCGTCATTGGTAAGAGGCGATAATCCTGGTTTGTATAATGCACTCGCTTTCCTGTCAAATCTGTAAAATAGGTATCAAATGTTGATTGAATAGCAGTCAGTTGTTGTTCCGTAAATACTATTCTGTGTTCGAGCATAAAGCGAAGATATGCTTGCCCCCTTTCAGATTTTAAATACTCAGGCGTAAATTCAACACTCTTTAACCAAGCATGAAAAGCAGATGAATTCCTCTTTAGCAGTGCTTGACCCAATAAAGCGTCTATATCAATGCCAGTAAACCATGATGATTGTACTATTTGTTCTACGGAAATCAGCTCTGTATTAAGAAGTATTATCACGGCTCCGTAAGAGTCTTTTTTCGATAAAAATGAATTTAATTCGTTTGCATTTTGGAACAATGGGTCTGTTATATACGGCATTAATCCCGCATCAGCCATTTTTTGTAATTTTATTTCAGAGTAGTTATCAGAGTAGTTAAATGTTAATACTCTGTTTATTAATGAGTTATGGGTGTAGTTCTGATTGAATTCTAACAACAGATGCTTAAATTTGTCATATATTCTTTTAAAAGTGGATAGACTTACCTTGCTCAATGCTGCATCAAGGACACTGACCGCAATATAGCCATTTCTAGGTATGTAATTTAACTCATTAATTAAAAACCAAAAAGTCTCAGACGTTTTTTCATCTTCTTCCAATAGTAGTACACATAATGATAACGAAGATGCAATCGAAGAAGCGTGAAATCCTTCTATGCCGTAGACTGCAAATAAGATCTGTAAACAATCCTTTCGATTGGCATTAAATGCAAAAGAAAAAACATCATAATTATCTTTGGATTTTGATAGAGCTTCTTTAGCATATCTCTGATTGATGAGCCATTGAAAAAAAGCACTAGAGCCTCCTTTATCTAACACAACATGAAACAAATTATGCTCATTAATTATCAAAGGCAAATATTCTGGATGTGTAGTCAATGTATTTCGAAAAAATTGTTCATCTATGTACGCCATCAGGCCTGATTGCTTAAGTTCGCTCAATTTGTCCAAATATGCTTGTTTTTCAGCTGACGAGTGCGCTGCAGCACTGCGCTTTAAGAGAGTCCCTTTTATGGGTATGAATGGGTTATTGCTGATATTGATGCTGGAATCCAGCTGAGACGTTAAAAACTCCACTGCATGTATCAATACCTGAAATGCTTCTTTTGAATACGTACTATTGTTATTCTTATCCGGATGAAAATGAAGAGCTAGTTTCGATTTTGCTTTTTTAATATCTTTTGCAGAAAAACCTTGAGGTAAATCAAGCAAATTCAAAGCGCTTAGATTATAAGATTGCCAGTTTTTAACGATTTCACATTGTTTTTGAAAACGAGCTTTTTCTTCACCCACCGCAACATATAAACAATTTGTTTCAGAGACATTAATGTATGGCATACTTTTCCACATTTAAAAATCAATGTGGGTAAATTATACGCTTTTTTAATTAATTGTTAATTATATTCTCTTATAAAGGTAAAATAACGCTCAAAATCCGCATCACCTTACGTAGGCGGCGTAGATTTGTAAATATAAAGAGCAGAATGATTGTTATACGATCATAGTTTTTTAAAAAAATTACAATAGAACTACACATGAAGTGTAAGTTTAGGTATAGTCCGCAGTTGAGAGCAAGAGGGCAATATATGAGAAGTAAAATAATTGCTGGTAACTGGAAAATGAATGGTCAGCTCCAGCAAGTAATTGAATTAACTAATCAGATAAAAGAAATGCTGGATTTTGACAACACTACCCAGATTATTGTAATGCCGCCTGCTATTTACATTCCTCAGGTAAATGATTTATTGGAAATGAGTAAAATTAATATAGGTGCTCAGAATGTATTCGTAAAAGATTTTGGTGCATATACTGGGGAAATATCCGCGCCAATGTTAAAAGATTTTAATTGCCGTTATGTTTTAGTTGGTCATTCCGAACGAAGACAGAAATTCCATGAAGATGAAAATTTTGTGGCACAAAAATTCCACCATGTAAAAGAACATGGTATGATACCCGTTCTTTGTGTGGGTGAAACCCTAATCGAGCGTCAAAAAGGTCAAACAGAGCAAGTAATTGCTCGGCAACTGCTGGCGGTGAGTACACATAACAAACATTGTTTTCAAAATTGTGTTGTGGCTTATGAACCTGTTTGGGCTATAGGTACAGGTAAAACTGCATCACCAGAACAAGCGCAAGAAGTACATCAGTTCATTAGAAAACTGATTGCAGAGATAAATAGTAATGATGCGAAGTATTTATCCATCCTCTATGGTGGCAGTGTAAACGAAGATAATGCAAGAGCTCTCTTTATCATGCCAGACGTAGATGGTGGTTTAGTAGGTGGTGCATCGTTGAATGCGAAACAGTTTATGGAAATTGTCAAATGTATCAATTGATTTTAATGATTCATGTAATTGTTGCTGTGGTCTTAATTGGCTTAGTTCTTATTCAGCATGGTAAAGGCGCTGATATTGGCGCCGCTTTTGGCTCTGGTGCATCAAATACTGTATTTGGTAGTCAGGGAACAGGAAGCTTTTTATTTAAATTAACGGGTGGTTTGGCACTGACATTCTTCATTACCAGCCTTTTGTTGTCTTATTTAGTATCTGTGCAATATCAAAAAGCAGAACAACAGGCCGCTCCTCAACAACAAATAAGCATACCGGTGAATTCAATTCCCGTGCCTGTTGAGAGTACTACAGATGATAAGAAAGAATAAATTTAGTAAAAAACAATTACTAGAAGTTGTGAATATTTCGCTAATTTGAGCTAAAATGGACTGATTTTAGGGCACCGAAGCGTGACATGCATTAGCATCGGGGCACAGAAGTTAGTCCATTTTTTCCAAGAGAATAGAAATATCAATAGATCTATAAAAGAATTGCCGAAGTGGTGAAATTGGTAGACACGCCGTCTTGAGGGGGCGGTGGCGTAAAGCCGTGCCGGTTCGAGTCCGGCCTTCGGCACCATTAATCTGTGCAAGGTGAAATAATGCTATCTCAATACTTACCCGTTCTTGTTTTTATACTTATCGGATTAGCACTGGGTCTAGTGATGTTAGGAGCCGGTTCCTTGCTCTCAAAACATAATCCTAATGCTGCAAAAAATGCACCTTATGAATGTGGATTTGATGCATTTGAAAATGCTCATATTCCTTTTGATGTTCGATTTTATCTGGTAGCTATACTTTTTATAGTTTTTGATTTAGAAACAGCATTTTTCTTTCCCTGGGCTTTAGCCCTACGCAAAATAGGATGGTTGGGTTTTGCGGGAATGATGTTATTTCTTGGTTTATTAGTTATTGGTTTTATTTACGAATGGAAGCGTGGCGCTTTAGAGTGGGAATAAAATGTATCATGTGGGAGTTTGTAGTCCTTTTGCTTGCTTGAATTGAAATAGGTTGGTTGTTGTTGCATGCGTACTAGAATACCAACCTATCTTGACCAAGAAAGTAAAAATAGGAACGAACTCATTGTTGCTCCTCACCTATTATCCTGGGCATAGTGAGTGTTCTCGTGAATTTATATTGATTCAGAGAGTTTTTCATTAAGTTTTGGCTGGCAAGGCAGGAGTGGCGAGGTTTTTTCATTAATATTTAACTGCTTAGAGGCTAGCTATGGCGGTTGCAGAATTGCAAAAAAATGGTTTTGTGACGACTTCGGTTGAGAAACTTGTGGGATGGGCACGTAGTGGTTCTATGTGGCCCATGACTTTTGGTTTGGCATGTTGTGCTGTCGAAATGATGCACGTCGGTGCCGCGCGTTATGATTTGGATAGATTCGGAATTATTTTTCGGCCTAGTCCTCGTCAATCTGATGTCATGATTGTTGCTGGTACTTTATGTAACAAAATGGCGCCTGCTTTGCGCAAAGTTTATGATCAGATGGCTGAACCCCGCTGGGTTGTTTCCATGGGGTCTTGTGCGAATGGTGGAGGATATTATCACTATTCTTATTCTGTTGTTCGTGGATGTGATCGTATTGTTCCTGTTGATGTTTATGTACCCGGCTGTCCGCCAACAGCAGAAGCATTACTTTATGGCATTATTCAATTGCAGAATAAAATCAGACATAAAAATATATTAGAGGCATAAGATCATCAAAGGTGCAGATTAGATGACAAAAAATAATTATTTAGTTAAAAAACTAAAGACTGAATTTGCAAGTCATATGAATAATGTGACGATTGCATACGATGAAGTAACTGTTGAATCTGACGTTGCAAATTTAAAAACATTAATGTTGGAACTGCGTAATGAAGATGCATTTTCTTTTGACCAACTTATCGACCTTTGTGCGGTAGATTATTTATTATATGGTGAATATGATTGGGAAACTGATTCTGCAACAGAGAATGGCTTTTCTCGAGGTGTTGAGCGTCAAGAAGCTAAAGCGTATACAATGACCAAGCCTCGTTTTGCAGTAGTTTATCATTTGCTTTCAACTAAAAAAAATCACCGTTTACGTGTCAAAATCTTTGTTGATGAAAAAGATTTAATCGTTCCCTCAGTACACCACTTATGGAAAGTTGCTGATTGGTTTGAGCGTGAGGCTTATGATTTATATGGTGTTTTATTTGACGGACATCCAGATTTAAGACGTATTTTGACCGATTATGGTTTTATTGGACATCCATTTCGTAAAGATTTTCCTCTAAGTGGTCATGTGGAAATGCATTATGATGCAACATTACAAAAAGTTATTTACGCCCCTGTTGATATAGAGCCCAGAATTTTGGTGCCTAAGGTTATTCGTACTGATAACCGTTATCTTATTGATGAGAAAACTAAATAATGATTGAATTAAAGAATTATACGTTAAATTTTGGTCCCCAACACCCTGCAGCACACGGGGTTTTGCGATTGGTCCTAGAGCTTGAGGGTGAGACAATCGTTCGTGCTGATCCTCATATTGGTTTGTTACACCGAGCAACTGAAAAATTAGCAGAAACCAAACCTTATATTCACAATATTGGTTACATGGATAGATTAGACTATGTTTCCATGATGTGTAATGAACATGCTTATGTTAATGTCATTGAGAAACTTTTAGGTATTGAGGTACCATTACGCGCGCAGTACATTCGTACTATGTTTGATGAAGTAACTCGTGTGTTGAATCACCTTTTGTGGTTGGGGGCTATGGCACTAGATATTGGTGCAATGACTGTATTTTTATACTGTTTTAGGGAACGTGAGGACTTATTTGATTGCTACGAAGCGGTGTCAGGAGCACGTATGCATGCAACTTACTATAGACCAGGTGGTGTCGCTCGAGATTTGCCAGATACAATGCCTCAATACAAAGCATCACGATGGCATAGTCAGCGAGAAGTTGAAAAACTTAACGTAGACCGTAGTGGCGGCTTACTTGATTTTCTATGGGCATTCACAGAACGTTTCCCCCGCTGTGTCGATGAATATGAAACTTTGTTAACAGATAATCGCATTTGGAAACAGCGAACTGTAGATATAGGTATTGTCTCTCCAGAAAACGCGTTGCAATGGGGGTATACTGGACCTATGCTGCGTGGTTCAGGAATTGCTTGGGATTTACGAAAAAAACAAAGTTATGCTGCCTATGACCGAGTAGACTTTGATATTCCGGTAGGTAAAAGTGGCGATTGTTATGATCGTTATTTGGTCCGCGTTGAAGAATTAAGGCAATCAAATCGAATTATTAGACAATGTATTGAATGGCTAAGAAAACATCCTGGCCCTGTACGCGTTAATGATCCTAAAATTACACCGCCACGTCGTGTGGAAATGAAACACGACATGGAGGCAATGATTCATCATTTTAAACTCTTCACAGAAGGGTTCAGCTTGCCAAGAGGAGAAGCTTATAGTGCTGTAGAAGCACCTAAAGGTGAGTTTGGTATTTATATGGTATCAGATGGTGCCAATAAACCTTATCGACTGAAAATTCGTGCTCCTGGATTTGCTCACTTATCTAGCTTTGATGAAATGGTAAGAGGACACATGCTTGCAGATGGCGTCGCTATTTTAGCAAGTCAGGATATAGTGTTTGGTGAAATAGATCGTTAATTTCGCTTAGTTCCAATGATGAGGATATTACAAAAAAATTGTAATTTAAATTAATAAAGGTTTTAAAATGTCTGATAATTCAGCAAAAATATTACATCAATTGATGCCGGCGAAAAAAATGCAAGACCTAGATCATTGGATTGCTAAATATCCCGAAGATCAAAAACAATCAGCAGTGATGAGTGCTTTAAGAATTGTACAAGAAGAGCATAATCATCTAACTACCGAATTAATGGATGCAGTAGCTGATTATCTTGATATGCCTTCTATAGCAGTATATGAAGTAGCCAGTTTTTATACGATGTACGAGCTTAAACCGGTTGGTAAGCATTTAGTTAATGTATGCACTAATATATCATGTTTGTTACGTGATTCAGCTGGAGTTGTAGAGCATCTACAAAAAAAATTAGGGATTAAATTAGGTGAAACCACAGATGATGGACGTTTTACTTTAAGATCTGTGGAATGTTTAGGGGCATGCGTTAATGCACCAATGATGCAGGTGGACAAAGATTACCATGAAAATTTGACTCCTGAATCCATAGATAAAGTGTTGGAACAATACCAATAAAAGATAGAGGTGCTTGCGGTGGTCGAATTAAATCAAGTTTGTTATCGAACAGTTCATTTATCAGAGCCCTGGACTCTATCTGCTTATGAACGTGTTGGTGGGTATAGCGCCTGGAGAAACATACTAAAAAATCAGACTTCTCCACAATTAATTATTGATGAATTAAAAACTTCTGCTTTACGAGGTCGCGGTGGTGCTGGTTTTCCTACCGGATTAAAGTGGAGTTTTATGAATCGTAATTCTCCCGGGCAAAAATACGTGGTATGTAATTCAGATGAAGGTGAACCAGGAACGTGTAAAGATAGAGAAATATTGGCTTTAAATCCTCATCAGCTGATCGAAGGTATGGCTATTGCAGGTTATGTTATGGGTTCAACAGTGGGTTACAACTATATCCGCGGTGAATTTTGGTTGCCTTATGAACGTACTGAGGCAGCAATAAAAGAAGCTTATGCTGCGGGTTTTCTTGGCAAGAATATTTTAGACTCTGGCATCGATTTTGATCTATACAATCATCTGGGTGCTGGTGCCTACATTTGCGGTGAAGAAACCGCTTTACTTAATTCTTTAGAGGGAAAAAAAGGTCAACCACGGTTTAAACCCCCCTTTCCCGCCAACTATGGATTATACGGTAAGCCAACAACGATCAATAATACGGAAACGTTTGCTTCTGTGCCTGTAATTATGGAAAAAGGTGGGGAATGGTTCTTAAAACTAGGTAAACCAAATAATGGGGGTACCAAGTGTTTTAGCGTGAGTGGCCATGTAAACACACCGGGTAATTTTGAAATTCCACTTGGAACACCATTTAAGACATTACTTGAATTAGCTGGAGGCGTTTTAGCAGGGCGCAAAATAAAAGCAGTAATTCCTGGAGGCACCTCCATGCCCGTTCTCCCAGGTGATGTAATGATGGAACTGGATATGGATTATGACAGTATTCAAAAAGCAGGTTCAGGATTAGGATCTGGTGCCGTAATTATTATGGATGAAACGACGTGTATGGTTGACGCTTTATATCGAATTTCAGAATTTTATATGGATGAATCCTGTGGTCAATGTACTCCTTGTCGTGAAGGTACTGGATGGCTGGTTCGACTATTACATCGAATTAAAGAGGGCCACGGGGAGCCAGGCGATATAGAAAAATTAGTCCATGTGGCGGATAAAATTGAAGGGCGTACCATTTGTGCATTAGGTGAAGCAGCAGCTTGGCCTGTACAAAGCTTTGTCAAGCATTTCTATAATGAATTTGACTACTTTATTAAGCATAAACGCTCGATCGTCGCAGCATAATTAGAAGGTTCTAACCATGACAACTACTATTGAAATCGACGGTAAAACATTTGAAGCAGAAAACGGTAAGATGATCATTGAAGTTGCCGATGACGCAGGTATTCACATCCCACGTTTTTGCTATCACAAGAAACTTTCTGTAGCTGCTAATTGCCGTATGTGCTTGGTTGAAGTCGAAAATGGTCGAAAGCCAGTTCCCGCTTGTGCTACCCCTATTACTAATGGGATGAAAGTATTTACTAAATCAGAACAGGCAATTTATTCGCAAAAAGTAGTTATGGAGTTTCTGCTGATTAATCACCCATTAGATTGTCCTATATGCGATCAAGGAGGCGAGTGTGAGCTGCAAGATGTTTCTATGGGCTTTGGCGAGGGTAACTCTGAATATACTGAAACCAAGCGTTCAGTAAATGATGATGATCTAGGGGTACTTATTTCTACTGAAATGACCCGTTGTATTCATTGTACTCGATGCGTACGCTTTGGCGATGAAATTGCTGGTCTAAGAGAGTTAGGTTCAACAGGTCGTGGTGAAGACATGCAAATTGGAACTTATGTACAGCACAGTATGAAATCAGAAGTTTCAGGAAATATTATTGATTTATGTCCAGTAGGTGCTTTAACGTCTAAACCTTATCGCTTTACTGCCAGGGCATGGGAATTGATGCAATATGACAGCATAGCACCTCATGATTGTTTAGGCTCAAATGTTTATTTGCATACACGTACCAATGAATTAATGCGCGCAGTTCCTAAAGAGAATGAATCAATCAACGAAACCTGGTTATCTGATAGAGATCGTTTTAGTTATTTAGGATTAAAAAGTCATGCACGTGCGAATAAACCACAAATTAAACGTAATGGGCAGTGGGAAATTGTTGACTGGGAAACAGCACTAAAATTTACTGCTGCCGGTTTAAGCCGTGTCATTAAGCAACATGGGGGAGAACAAGTAGCTGCTTTTGCATCCAGCTCTTCCACTTTAGAAGAATTGTATTTATTGCAAAAATTGATGCGTGAAATTGGCGTACATAACTTGGATCACCGCTTACATCAGACAGATTTCAAAGATCAGGTGAATCAAACAACGACGCCCCAAAGCTCATTGCGTTATGCCGAGATAGAAAATCAAAATTCTATAATTCTGATTGGCTGTAATCTCGATAGAGAAGTACCCTTAGCTGGTGTGCGTGTGCGCAAAGCATTTCGTAATGGCGCAAAAATTTATGCAATTAATCCAGTAGACTATAAGTATAATTTTGATTTGCAAGAACGTTTTATTATTTCTCCATTGGAAATGCCGATACAATTAGCCAAACTTACGTTGGCTTTGGCTGATAATATAACTTTGTTGCCAGAAGAGGTACAAAAATTACTTATTGGTCTAAAGGTAGATCAAAAGACAAAAAGGGTTGCTAAAGCATTAAAGGAAAAAAATGTTAGCCTAATTACTGGTGCTCTGTGTGAGAATCATCCCAATGCTTCCTTAATGCGTACTTTAATTTATTTAATTAAAAAACTTAGTGGTGCTCACGTACTTAGACTCACTCATGGTGCAAATACTGCTGGAGCCTGGATGGCAGGAATGCTACCTCATAGAACAACTGCCGGTAAGGCTGATCCTCAACCAGGTTTGGATGTACATGCTGCATTAAATGCCAAATTAAAAGCTTATTTTTTAATGGGTGTAGAGCCAAATTTTGATTTTGCTAATCCTTATGGAGCAAGACAATCAATGTTAGGAGCTGAATTTGTTGTCTTACTGTCTGCTTATCAGCATAAGTCAATGCATGATTATGCAGATGTGATTTTGCCTATTGCTCCTTATGCAGAAACTTCGGGGACTTATATTAATGTGGATAATACTTGGCAAACAGTGAAGGGTGCTTTAAAGCCCTATGGTGAATCACGACCTGCATGGAAAGTGATACGCGTGCTTGCTAATTTGTTTCATTGCAAAGATTTTGAGTATACGTCAACAGAAGATATTCTTTCGCAAATCAAAGACATAACGGCCATTGCAATGGAGCAAAGTTATGTCCCCTACTACCCTGAATGTTTACCTGAGATTAAGCAATCATTAATTAGGGTAGGTGAATGGCCGCTTTATCGTATTGATGCAATTGTCAGAAATGCTAAAGAGTTACAACTGTGCGCAGCAGCCGATTCAGCATGCATACGTATTAATCCAATAACTGCAGATAGATTGCAATTAGACGAAGTTGCCACTGTATCTCAGGGAGATATTGAGATAACATTGCCGATTAAACGTGATGAGCGCATTGTGGTAGATGTTGTATGGGTAGCAAACGCGATGCCTGAGACAGTTGATTTAGGCCATTCATTTGCTGCAATAACTATTAAGCGCTAGGCAGGTAAGAAAAATGCTGCATGATATTAGTATACTGATTTGGGTTGTTCTTAAAATACTGGTAATCGTAGTTCCGTTACTGTTATGTGTTGCTTATTTAATTTATGCAGAGCGTAAAGTTATTGGTTACATTCAGGTACGTATCGGTCCTAACCGGGTCGGAGTGAAGGGTTTACTGCAACCCATTGCTGATTTGATTAAATTGATTACCAAGGAAATTATTATTCCTACGCGATCAAATAAATATCTTTTTATAGTTGCACCGCTTTTTGCTTTAGTGCCGGCTCTAGCTGGTTGGGCGGTTATTCCTTTTCAAGAAGGGATTGTATTGGCAAATATTAATGCGGGTATTCTTTACATTTTTGCGATGAGTTCCTTAGGTGTTTATGGAGTACTCATTGCTGGTTGGGCATCGAACTCTAAATATGCCATGCTGGGTGCATTAAGGAGTACGGCACAAACTGTATCTTATGAAATTGCTATGGGGTTTGCTTTAGTAGGGGTTTTATTAGCAGCAGGCAGTATGAATCTTACCGATATTGTTAATTCGCAAAAAGGTGGAATTATCCATTGGTGGTTTTTTCCTTTACTTCCATTGTTTTTAGTGTTTTGGATTGCTGGAATTGCTGAAACAAACAGAGCTCCCTTTGATTTGGCTGAAGGTGAATCCGAGATTGTAGCAGGATTTCACGTAGAATATTCCGGAATAGGTTTCGCATTATTTTTCTTGTCAGAATATGCAAGCATGATTCTTATTTCAGTAATGCTTAGTATTATGTTCTTAGGCGGTTGGATGTCACCATTTGAAGGGCTCCCTGTTTTAGAAGACATATTCTTTGTAGTACCTGGTTTTGTTTGGTTACTCGTGAAAATCAGCTTTTTCCTCTTTGTTTATTTATGGGTAAGAGCGACTTTTCCACGTTATCGTTATGACCAGCTGATGCGTTTAGGTTGGAAAGTACTCATCCCGGTGACCATCGTTTGGATTATAGTGACAGCTTTAATGGTTGTTGCTCAAGTTAAACCTTGGTTTTGATGGTTATAAAGAGAAGCCGATGAAAAAAGTATATCAAAATATAAAATATTATGTCCGAAGTTTCTTGTTACTGGAATTATTATCAGGTTTAAAGTTAACAGGTAGGTATTTCTTTAAGAAAAAAATAACGGTGCAATTCCCTGAAGAGCAGACACCTATTTCTCCTCGGTTTAGAGGATTGTTAGCGCTGCGTCGTTATCCTAATGGTGAAGAGCGTTGTATTGCATGCAAGTTATGTGAAGCAGTCTGTCCTGCATTAGCGATTACTATTGAATCAGCACAATGCGAAGATGGCTCTCGACGTACAACACGCTATGATATTGATGTGTTTAAATGCATTAATTGTGGTTTGTGTGAAGAATCTTGTCCAGTTGACTCAATAGTAGTGACCCCAATCCAGCATTATCATATCAGCCAGCGCGGCCAAAACATTATGACTAAAGAAAAGCTGTTGGCTCTTGGTGATTTAATGGAACCACGACTTGCAGCAGATAGAGCTGCTGATAAACAGTATCGATAATGGGGTAAGAGATGCATAACTTATTAATTCAAACTATTTTTTATGTTTTTGCAGTTTTGACTGTAGGCTCTGCATTAATGGTTATTACTCAAAATAATCCAGTGCGTTGCGTTTTATTTCTTGTATTTACATTTTTTACCAGTTCCATACTATGGATCTTAGCTGAAGCAGAATTTCTTGCACTGATACTGATTTTGGTTTATGTCGGTGCAGTGATGACCTTGTTTTTGTTCGTGGTGATGATGCTCAATATTGATACTGAATCAATGAAAAGCCATTTCAAACGCTATTTACCATTTGGTTTAATTCTGGTTGCTTTACTTACCGGACTTTTAATGGTTGCCATCCCATCTGGCACGTTTAAAGCCAATATTGAGATGAAAAATTCTTCTGTATCCGCTTCGCTTACGCAAGGAACAATTTCTGCACTTAAATCAGAACCTATCATGGTTGGTCCATCAAACACAGAAGCATTGGGTAGGGTTCTTTATACTGATTATTTCTTGGCTTTTGAGCTTGCAGCAGTGCTACTGTTAGTTGCTATTGTTGCGGCAATTACTTTAGTACATCGAGCTCCAAGGCATTCTAAGAGACAAAATATTAAGCAACAAATTATGACTCGTCGTGGTGATCGAGTTGAATTAATCAGTATGAAAGCAGAAAAATAAGTATAGAGGAATATTCTATGATACCAGTTACTAATTACCTGATATTGGGTGCGATTTTATTTGGCTTTGGCCTTATAGGAGTGATGCTGAATCGTAGAAATATCATTTTGCTCCTTGTATGCATTGAATTAATGTTACTTGCAGTTAACACTAATTTTATTGCATTTTCACGTTATTATAATGAAATTTCTGGTCAGATTTTTGTCTTTTTTATTTTAACAGTTGCTGCTGCGGAAGCGGCGATTGGCTTAGCCATAGTCATGTTGCTTTACAGAAATCGTGGCAACATCGATGTAGATAAAATGAATCATTTAAAAGGTTAACATTGTGAGTATACAACAACTTTGTCTTATAATAGTTTTAGCTCCGCTTGCAGGTTCTATAATTGCTGGCTTATTTCGCAATCAAATAGGTCGTGTTGGCGCGCATACCATTACTATTTTGGGAGTCAGTAGCTCCTTTATTGCATCAATATATATTGCCTATCAGCTTTTTTCTGGTTCAATCTCATCAGAAAGTACAGTTCTTTATCACTGGGCAACTGGTGGTGCATTAATTCCTTATGAATTTAATCTGGGATTTTTAATTGACCCGCTTAGTGTTGTTATGCTGCTCGTAGTTAATTTCGTGTCGTTACTGGTTCATATTTACAGTATTGGCTATATGTCTGATGATGATGGTTATCAACGTTTTTTTAGTTATATTTCTTTATTTACCTTCATGATGCTCATGCTGGTTAGTTCGAACAACTTCCTGCAATTGTTTTTTGGTTGGGAGGGAGTGGGTCTAGTTTCATATTTATTAATTGGTTTTTGGTATCAAAAGGAATCTGCTATTGAAGGAAGCCTTAAAGCCTTTGTTGTTAACCGTGTAGGAGATTTTGGTTTTGTTATTGGTATAGCTTTAATTTTTTCCTATACAGGAAGTCTTGATTACGCTTCGGTATTTCACAGCGCGAGCTACTTAAGTAGTCAATCTATTGAATTATTCAATGGACATCCCTGGTCTCTGATGACTGTTATTTGTTTGGCATTGTATGTGGGTGCTATGGGTAAATCAGCACAGGTTCCTTTGCATGTATGGTTACCTGAATCAATGGAAGGTCCTACACCAATTTCAGCATTAATCCATGCGGCAACCATGGTTACTGCTGGGGTGTTTATGATTGCCAGGATTTCTCCTTTAATTGAATTATCTACACCTGCATTAAGCGTGGTTTTGGTTATTGGCGCTACTGGGGCACTCTTTACGGGCATTCTGGCTTTGGTAATGAATGATATTAAACGAGTTATTGCCTATTCTACCTTATCCCAACTGGGGTATATGATGGTAGGAATGGGTGTGTCCGCTTACAGCGCAGGGATGTTTCACCTTTTGACTCACGCATGCTTTAAAGCATTACTGTTTCTTGGAGCAGGATCAGTAATTATTGGGATGCATCATGAGCAAGACATGCGTAAAATGGGTGGTTTATGGAGTAAAATGCCAATTACTTATGTCACCTATATTATTGGAAGTCTAGCCTTATGCGCTATTCCTCCCTTTGCTGGATTTTATTCAAAAGACACCATTATTGAAGCTGCGCATCTATCAGAAATTCCTGGTAGCAGCTATGCCTATTTTTGTGTTGTTACTGGAGCAATGGTTACGGCAATGTATACCTTCCGATCCTTCTTTATGACGTTCCATGGCGCACCACGTATGGATAAACATACCTTTGATCACGTTCATGAGTCTCCTTGGGTTGTGTGGTTGCCATTGGTACTTCTAGCAATTCCTTCATTCATGTTAGGTTATGTGCTCTACATGCCCATGTTGTTTGCCAAGCCAACGATATTAAGCTCTTCGCTATTTATTCTTCCGCAACATAATGTTCTAGCAGAGCTTGCGCATGAAATTACTTCGCCTTTAGCAAGTATGGTTAATGTGCTTTATTCGTTGACATTTTGGCTCACCTTAGTTGGTGTATTTATAGCCTGGATTTGCTATATTGCCATCCCATCAATTCCGCAGTACCTTGCACATCATTGTTCCATTATTTATAGGATACTTCTTAATAAATATGGATTTGATGCCTTTAATAATTTTGTCATTACAAGGGGTGCTAAAGGTATTGGCAGGATTTTTTATGGTGTTGGCGATCAAATGTTAATTGATGGGTTGATAGTTAATGGTGGTAGTCGATTGATTCGATGGTTTTCCATGAAAGGTCGCCTCCTACAAAGTGGTTATCTGTATCATTATGCAGCAGTAATGGTGTTTGGATTACTAGGATTTTTATGCTGGTTGGTACTAGGCTGATATAAGGTGAGGGTATGCATTATTTGCTCAATTTACTAATTTGGTTGCCGATATTAGGTAGTATTTTTGTCCTTTTATCGGGAGATGACCGTAGCCCAAATACTTCGCGTTATTTGGCTTTATTTACAGTAATACTTAGTTTACTACTTTGTGTACCATTGGTTGCAGGTTTTGATACTAAGGTATTAGGAATGCAGTACCTTGAGGAATTTTCTTGGATGCCGGCTCTAGGTATCAGCTACAGTCTGGGTATCGATGGATTGTCTTTACTATTAATTGTTTTAAGTATTTTCACTAATTTAATAGTGATATTGGCTACCTGGAACAGCATTACAAAAAGAGTTTCCCAATACCTGGCTGCATTTCTGATTATGCAGGGATTATTAGTTGGTGTGTTTGCCGCTCTTGATGCAATTCTATTCTACATTTTCTGGGAAGCAACATTAATTCCAATGTATCTGATTATTGGGATTTGGGGATCTGATAATCGTGTTTATGCTGCGATTAAATTTTTCTTGTACACATTTTTAGGCTCAGTACTCATGCTGGCAAGCTTTTTGTACATGGGATATATCGCAGGTACATTTACTATCGAAGCCTTTTACGCGATTAAATTAAACATGACGGCACAAACCTTAATTTTTATTGCTTTTTTTCTTGGTTTTGCAATTAAAATTCCCATGTTTCCAGTGCATACATGGTTACCAGATGCTCATACAGAAGCCCCAGCGGGAGGCTCAATTATTCTGGCAGCGATCTTATTAAAGCTTGGTGCGTATGGATTTATTCGTTTTTCTTTACCCATTGTTCCTGATGCGTGCAATCAATATGCAGGAGTGATGATTGCCTTATCTTTGATCGCTGTTGTTTATATTGCTTTAGTCGCGATTATTCAAAAGGATATGAAGCGTTTAATTGCTTATTCATCAATTTCTCATATGGGGTTTGTTACCCTAGGTTGTTTTGCCTTATTCGCTATAGCCCAGCAAACGGGTTTAAGTAATGCCGGTTTGATTTTGGAAGGTGCGATTGTGGTGATGATTTCGCATGCGTTTATTTCCAGTGCGATGTTTGCTGGTGTAGGTTACATTTATGATCGAATGCACACACGTCGTTTGGTAGATTTAGGCGGTATAGTAAATACAATGCCTGTATTTGCTTCGTTTTTTATGCTGTTTTGTATGGCCAACGCAGGTCTCCCCGGTACCTCAGGTTTTGTCGGGGAGTTCATGGTAATTGTGGGATCTATAAAGGCGGGTTTCTGGGTAACCTTCTGGGCTGCAAGTACTTTAATTACGGCAGCTGTTTATAACCTTTGGATGTACAAACGTGTAATTTTCGGCAAAATAGCTAATGATAAAATTGCGGCACTAAAGGATTTATCTGCTTTTGAATTGAGCGCCTACGTTTTACTTGCGTTGATGGTGATTGCTATGGGTGTTTATCCGGATCCATTGCTAGAGTATATTCATCAAACAGTAAGTCATACTCTGGCATTAGCCAGCCAAACAAAATTGTAATAGAGCAAGGTTTATCAATATGATCGCATTATTTGAAAATATCCATGTAGCGCTACCAGAGATGGTTATATTGGCCACAGTGAGCCTTGCATTGCTTGCTGATTTATTTTTGGCCCATCGCTATAAATTGATTGTTTTTATCATCTCTTGTGTCGGTTTGATTTTAGCTGCTTGCGCTAGTTTCTTATACATTGGTATGTATAAAGTAATTACGCTGAATGGACTGTTTATTAGCGATGATATGGCACATTTAATGAAATTTTTTATTTATTTGACCGTGTTACTTAGTTTTATTTATTCACGTAATTACATTGAGGAGCGTCAAATGTCTTCAGGTGATTATTATGTCTTAGGCTTATTTTCTACCTTAGGTATGATGATCCTTGTTTCAGCGCATTCTTTATTGACGATTTTTCTGGGGGTGGAGTTAATGTCATTACCTGTATATGCAATGACTGCAATTCGTCGCACCGATAGTGATGCCTCTGAAGCAGCAATGAAGTATTTTGTAATGGGTTCAATTGCCACAGCGATGTTGTTATATGGTATTTCTCTGATTTATGGGGCTACCGGAAAATTAGACTTATTGGAAGTGGGCAACACTATTGCTGCAAGCTGGCAACAGGAAAGTACATTATTGGCTTTTGCTTTAGTCTTTATTTTAGCGGGCGTTTGCTTCAAAATAGCTGCTGTGCCATTCCATATGTGGGCCCCAGATGTGTATCAGGGTGCTCCAACTTCAGTAACTTTATTTATTAGTGCTGCCCCAAAAATTGCTGCATTGGCGATGGCATTTAGATTTCTTACCATTAGTTTTGTCGATCTCAGTGCACAATGGCAACAAATTCTCTTGGTTGTTACGCTCCTTTCCACTGGTTTAGGTAATCTGTTTGCACTAGTACAAACCAGCATTAAACGTTTACTGGCTTATTCTGCAATCTCGCACATTGGTTATGCATTGTTTGGTATTTTGGCAGCAAATGCTGCCGGCTATTCCGCAGCATTATATTATATTTTAGTGTATTCAATTACTTCAGCGGCTGCATTTGGCTTAATTGTTTTAATATCAAGTCATGGCATGGAAATTGACAATGTTGAGGATTTAAAAGGATTAAATAAAAGAAATCCTTGGTTGGCTTTTATGATGTTGATTATTATGTTTTCTATGGCAGGGGTCCCACCCACTGTAGGTTTCTTTACTAAATTAATGGTATTAAAATCTTTAGTCGATGTACATATGACCTGGGTTGCCATACTTGGTTTAATTTTTACCGTTATTGGTGCCTACTATTATTTACGTATTGTTAAAATAATGTACTTTGATAAACCAATACAGACAGAGCCAGTTATTATCAGCAAAGGAAATACCTTAGTATTATCATTGAATTGTCTGTCGTTACTTTATTTGGGTATTTTTCCCGCAGCCTTGATTGTGAGCTGTATCGATGCATTTGCTAATTAATTAATAAACTTTGGGGAAAAGGCTTGCTAAATTGGATGGCTATCAGTATACTTCCTTTCAGTTGACGCGGGGTGGAGCAGCCTGGTAGCTCGTCGGGCTCATAACCCGAAGGTCGTAGGTTCAAATCCTGCCCCCGCTACCACTTTTTTAAACCCCATTTATGGGGTTTTTTATTACCTTGGAAAAGCTTTGAAGTTTAGTGCATAGAGATTCGCATAGATTGAACAGTTTTGACTTAGGTTATGTTTAACTTAGGGTACTTTGCGCAAAGTGTAGTTAACTGACTTGGGCGTATGCGCCCTTTTTTCGTTTATTACTACTTACTAATACTATGATTCAAGATGAACTGGAACAACTGTTATCTCCCACTGTTAATGATATGGGATATGAACTATGGGGGTGTGAATACCTTGCTCAAGGTAAGCATTCTTTATTACGTATATACATAGATAAAACAGAAGGAATTGGAATTGAGGACTGTCAGGCAGTAAGTCACCAAGTTAGCGCGTTGCTGGATGTGGATGACCCAATTCCTGGCAATTATAGTTTAGAGGTATCATCACCTGGTATACCCAGGCCATTGTTTAAAAGATGGCAATATGAGCGTTATATTGGACAATCTATCCAGGTAAAAACGTTTAAGCCGGTTAGTAATAAACGCAAGTTGTTAGGTACCATGGTCTCAGTATCCGAGAATTCTATTGTACTAAATATAAATGGCGAAGATCATGAACTACTTTTTTCAAATATTGTGAAAGCATATTTGACAGTATAGAGAGGCGAACAATGAGCAAAGAATTGTTATTAGTTGCTGAGGCGTTATCAAACGAAAGGGGTGTAAGTAAAGAGGTTATCATACTTGCCATTCAGGCCGCATTGGAGTCTGCTACTCGCAAGATTTTCGGATTAGATACTGGTGTAAGAATTAAATTAGATCCCCGTACAGGTGAATATGAAACCTTTAGATACTGGGAAGTAGTGAATGATGATGAAGTAGAGTTCCCCGATCGCCAATTAACTTTGGCACAAGCGCAAGAACGTAATCCATCAATTACTGTAGGAGAGCGTTTTGAAGAATCTGTTCCGTCTATTGAATTTGGTCGAATAGAAGCACAAGCTGCACGCCAAGTAATTATGCAAAAGGTTAGAGAAGCAGAGCGTGAATTAGTTATTGATCAATTTAGAAATAAGTTGGGTCAATTAATTTATGGAACTGTTAAGAAAGTTACTCGCGATAATATAATTATTGATTTAGGTGGAAAAGCAGAAGCATTTTTACCAAAAACAGAAATGTTGCCTCATGAAATGTTTCGACCTAATGATAGGGTTCGTGCTTATTTGTATGAATTAACACCTCAAGCGCGGGGCCCGCAATTATTTGTTAGCCGTATTCGCAATGAAATGCTTATTGAGCTATTTCGTATTGAAGTGCCAGAGATTGGCGAAAATGTGATTGACGTTAAAGCAGCAGCTAGAGAGCCTGGAAACAGAGCGAAAATTGCAGTTAAAACTAATGATGGCCGAATTGATCCAGTAGGAGCTTGTGTGGGGATGCGCGGTGCTCGAGTTCAGGCTGTGTCAAGCGAGCTTGGTGGTGAGCGTGTTGATATTATTCTATGGGATGATAATCCTGCGCAATTAGTAATTAATGCTATGGCTCCTGCTGATATTTCTTCGATTGTTGTTGATGAAGATACGCATACTATGGACTTGGCTGTCGAAAAAGATCAATTATCACAAGCTATTGGCCGAAATGGACAAAATGTTCGTTTAGCCAGTCAATTAACTGGCTGGACTTTAAATGTTATGACTAAAGATGAGTTCGAAAATAAGAACTTAGAAGAATCAAGCAAAATTATTAAGTTATTTACCTCAGCACTGGAAATAGACGAAGAAATTGCTACATTACTTGTAGCACATGGTTTTTCTTCTCTTGAAGAAATAGCTTATGTACCTAAAGAAGAGTTATTAGCTATTGAAGAATTCGACGATGAAATCGTTGAAGAATTAAGAAATAGGGTAAATGATAATTTACTTACTATGGCTTTATCTTCTGGAAAAGAATTGTCCGGTACACCGGATGAGTCTTTATTAGGTATGGAGGGCATGACCAATGAATTGGCTAATAAATTAGCTGAAAAAGGGATTACATCTATGGAAGATTTAGCTGAGCAATCTGTGGATGAATTATTGGAAATTGAGGGTATGTCCAAAGAAAAAGCTGGCATTTTAATTATGAAAGCCAGAGAGCCATGGTTTTTATAAAACCATGGATACATAAAATTATAACATGTTGCAAAACGCAGTTATGTTCATTCGTAATGAATAGATCATTGGCTGCTGAAAGGGGATTAAAATATGGCGGATGTGACGGTTAAACAATTAGCACAGGTCGTTGGTATTCCGGTTGAACGCTTATTGAACCAGTTACAGGAAGCAGGATTATCTTTTACTGATGATCAACAGACTGTGAATGAAGAGCAAAAGCGTATCTTACTTAATCATTTAAAGGGTAGCTCCTTGCGCGATGTGCATGCTACACCTGAAAGAATAACTTTAAGACGTAAAAGTTTGTCTCGGGTGACTGTTGGTAATGATGTTTACAGCGGCAAGACAGTTAATATTGAAGTACGTAAAAAGAAAGTTTTTGTAAAACGCAGTAGCATTACAGAAAAATCAGAGGTTGAAGAGCCAGTTATTCCCGTAGTAGAACCCTCAATGCCTGAGTCTAATGAGGTTGTTGCTGAAGGTGCAGAAACCCAGCAATTGGCTGATGTGGAGGCAACTTCTCAAATTGAAAGCGAAGCAGCAGAAACTAAGGATACAGACACTGAAAAAAATGATGTTGCATCTTCTGAAGAAATTCCAGTGCCCCCAGTTAAAGAAGAAGCTAAAACTGAAAAACCAAGTAAAAAGAAAAATGTAGAACAAGTAAATAAAGAATCTGAATCATCAGAATTTAAAAAAGGTAAGAAAAAACCCAAATATCAATCTAATTATGATCGCGAAGAGGATGATCAAGACGGGCATAGGCGTGGCACTCGTAATAAATTTAAAAAACGACGTGGTTCAGAAAAATCAGAAAAGTATAAAGAAGCAGAAGAAACATTAACACATGGTTTTGCATTACCTACAACTCCGGTCGTTCGAGAAGTATTAATTCCTGAAACAATTACCGTTGCTGAATTGGCAAAACGAATGTCTGTTAAGGTTGCTGAAGTCATTAAAATGATGATGACCCTAGGTGCTATGGCAACTATTAATCAGGTAATTGATCAGGAAACAGCTGTAATTGTTGTTGAAGAGATGGGTCATAAAGCTCGTATAATCAAAGAGGATGCCATTGAAGTTGGATTGGGTGAGGCAATTTCTAAAGGGACTCATACAGAATCACGTGCGCCTGTAGTAACAATTATGGGCCATGTAGATCATGGTAAAACTTCTTTGCTTGATTATATTCGCCGCACTAAAGTTGCTTCTAGTGAAGCGGGCGGTATTACACAGCATATTGGTGCCTATCATGTAAGTACACCTAAAGGCGATATTACATTCCTGGATACTCCAGGCCACGCAGCATTTACAGCAATGCGAGCACGTGGTGCTCAGGTAACCGATTTGGTTATTTTGATTGTCGCAGCAGATGATGGCGTTAAACCACAAACTATAGAAGCAATACAACATGCTAAAGCAGCAAGTGTGCCTATTATTGTTGCAATTAACAAAATAGATAAACCTGATGCCGATCCAGAACGTGTTATGAACGAATTATCAGTTCACGAAGTAATTCCTGAAGCATGGGGTGGCGACACCATGTTTATCAATATCTCTGCTAAATCAGGATTGGGTGTTGATGATCTCCTTGATGCCATATTATTACAATCTGAAGTTTTAGAATTAACTGCTTTAACTGATGGTGCTGCTAAAGGTGTAGTTATTGAGTCGCGGCTAGATAAAGGTCGGGGCCCAGTTGCAACTGTATTAGTTCAAAGTGGAACCTTACATAAGGGTGATATTATTCTGGTTGGTTTCCAGTATGGTCGTGTGCGTGCCTTAGTTGGTGATAATGGCAATTTAGTTGACAGTGCAGGTCCTTCCATCCCTGTAGAAGTACTTGGTTTATCGGCAATCCCTCATGCAGGAGACGATGCCGTTGTGGTGCCAGATGAGAAAAAAGCACGTGAAGTAGCTTTGTTTCGCCAAGGTAAATTCCGTGATGTGAAGCTGGCCAGACGCCAAAAATCTTCATTGGAAGGTATTATGGAAAATATGACTGCTGCTGAATCTAAAGTATTGAATATTGTTCTTAAAGCAGATGTACAAGGTTCTGTTGAAGCAATTTCTGATGCCTTGGTGAAACTTTCTAATGAAGAAGTTAAAGTAGTTGTTATTTCCAACGGCGTTGGTGGTATCACTGAATCAGATGTTCACTTAGCAATTGCTTCTAATGCGATTTTAATTGGTTTTAACGTCAGAGCCGATGCAAGTGCGAAGAGATTGGCCGAACAAGAATCTGTAGCGCTTCATTATTTCAGTGTTATTTATGATATTGTGGATCAAATTAAAGGCGCATTAACAGGCATGCTTACCCCCCAATTTAAAGAAGACATTGTGGGTATTGCTGAAGTTCGTGACGTATTCAAATCACCTAAGATTGGTGCTATTGCAGGGTGCATGGTAATTGAAGGCGTAATTAAACGTAATAATCCAATTCGTGTACTTCGTGCGCATGTTGTTATCTACGAAGGAACTTTAGAGTCATTAAGGCGATTCAAAGATGATGTGGTTGAGGTACGTCAGGGTTTTGAGTGCGGTATTGGAGTAAAAAATTACAATGATGTGAAACCTGGTGATCTGATTGAAGTCTATGAAATTGTTGAAATAAAGCGTGATTTATAATATGAGCCAAAATTTTAAACGTACCGATAGAATTGCTGAAATGATTCAGCGAAAGTTAGCTCAGATCATTCCTCAGGAAGTTAAAGATCCGCGCTTAAATGGATTGGTTACTCTATCTGCAGTGAAGGTTGCTGCAGACTTAGGTCATGCAAAAATATATTTTACAGTACTGAATGACGATAAAAGAGAAGCTGCATCTATTTTAAATGCAGCAGCCAGTTATTTACGCAGTGTTTTGGCACGCAGTATTACGTTACGTACTGTACCCCAACTTCATTTTGTTTATGATGAATCAATTGAATACGGTCAGCGTTTAAGTCGTTTAATCAATGAGGTTAATCCTCCAACCTCTAAATAACTTCTTTTGATAATGAAAAAAACTCAGTTACCTCTAATAATCAATGGGGTTTTATTACTGAATAAATCTGAAGGGATGACTTCCAATAAAGCACTTCAAAAAGCAAAAAATTTGCTAGGTGCCAAAAAAGCAGGTCATACAGGTAGTTTGGACCCATTAGCTACGGGAATGTTACCTCTTTGCTTTGGTGAAGCAACTAAGATTTGTCAATTTTTGCTTGATGCGGATAAATGTTATGAAACCATAGGAAGATTAGGTATTAAAACAAATACTTCAGACTCAACAGGAAAGGTCATTGCTTATGCAGATACCTTTAATATTTCTGCATTACAATTAGCTGATGTATTAGTTAATTATAAAGGTCACATAAAACAAATTCCATCGATGTTTTCTGCCTTAAAATACAAAGGTATACCTTTGTATCGATTAGCAAGAGAAGGCATTGAAATTGAGCGCACAGCGCGTGAAATAGTTATCAAAGATTTGCAATTAAATTCATTTGACGGGATACAGGTTTCATTAACAGTGACTTGCAGTAAAGGAACATACATTCGCAATTTAGTTGAAGATATTGGCAAAGCGTTGGGAGTAGGTGCTCATGTTTCTCGTCTGCATCGACTTTATACTGCAGGATTAGATGAAATGCCGATGTATACTTTAAATGAGTTAGAAAATATGTCGTTAGAGGAGCGTATTGCCTGTCTTATTCCTATGGATGGAGTGGTTAATTATTTAAAACAAGTAATTCTTACAGAGGATGAAATTTTAACTATTCGGCAAGGGAGAATAATTAGTAATAAAGTAAATGGAGAGAAGCTAGATTGCGTACGTCTTTATGATGAGAGGTCACAATTTATTGGATTAGGTGTGCTTAATGCTAATGGTGATTTAAAAGCAAAAAGATTATTAGCTTTTAATTCAGAGCCTTCTAGATAGAATGAGTAATTGTTCGGCTTAAATATCAACTATTTTGCACAAATTTAATTTACAACACTTGTTTCGTTTACTATGGCTTGGTAGAATATCCGCCTTTAAATGAATACTTAGTAGTTCCAGGAGTGTACAATGTCGCTAAATAGCGCAGATAAAGCAGCAATCGTTAATGAATTCAAATGTGCCGATAAAGATACTGGGTCAGCTGAAGTTCAAGTTTCTTTAATTACTGGTCGTATCAAATATTTGACTGAGCACTTTAAAGAGCACAAGAAAGATTTTCACTCTCGTCTTGGTTTGCAAAAATTAGTAAATAA
This sequence comes from Legionella sp., assembly GCF_049790535.1. GTDB lineage: Bacteria > Pseudomonadota > Gammaproteobacteria > Legionellales > Legionellaceae > Legionella. The sequence goes on along the minus strand of NZ_JBAQZB010000133.1, from coordinate 6,683 downwards.
GCGTCGTAAGCTTTTAAAATATTTAAAAAGTAAAGATCATGCTCGCTACCAAACCTTAATTCAAAAGTTAGAATTGAGAGATTCTTATTGATTGTTGAGCTAAAGCACCTTATTGAAGGTGTGTTAATACAGACCATATTTAAAAAAGGCGCACTTTTCTGCGCCTTTTTTTCGTTATAATTATTATAAAGAGGAATATTTCGTGGCTAAAATTACAAAAGAAATAGCATTTGGTGACCATCCCCTAATCCTAGAAACCGGTGAAGTTGCACGTCAAGCTGATGGTGCAGTACTTGCAAGTATGAATGGCACCCAAGTATTAGTCACTGTAGTTGGTAAAAAAGATGGCGGTGAAGAGAATGGATTTTTTCCGCTTACTGTAAACTATCAGGAAAAGTTTTACGCCGTAGGTAAAATCCCAGGTGGATTTAACAAGCGTGAAGGCAGACCAAGTGATAATGAAACATTAATTTCTCGTTTAATTGACCGTCCTATTCGCCCTTTATTTCCAGACAATTTTAAAAATGAAGTACAAATTATTGCCACTGTTCTTTCTTTAAACCCAGAGGTTTCTCCAGACATTATTGCAATGATCGGGGCTTCTGCTGCTTTGGCTATTTCGGGCGTCCCTTTTAATGGTCCAATTGGTGCTGCCCGTGTTGGTTATAAAGAAGGGGTCTATTTATTAAATCCAAGTCGTAAGACATTAGAAGAGTCTAAGCTTGATTTAGTTGTTGCTGGGACTAAAGATGCAATTTTAATGGTTGAGTCTGAAGCTAAGGAATTAAGTGAGGACATTATGCGTGGTGCCATTATGTATGGTCATGAAATGATGAAAAGCGTAATTAAAGCCATTGAAGAATTAGCTGAGACAGCAGGTAAAACTCGTTGGGAGTGGACTGCACCTGAGGTGGATACACAATTACAGGCGCGAGTTGCTGATAGTGCAAAACAAGATATTGAAGCGGCTTATCTTATTAAAGACAAACAAAAGCGTTACCAACGCCTGGGTGAATTAAAAGAACAAACAATTGCTGCATTATTGGTCGAAAATGATGAGTTAAAAGCTGAAGTTATTGATACTATGTTTGTTGATTTAGAACGCGCTACAGTTAGAAATCGTATTCTTGATGGAGAACCACGTATTGATGGTCGTGATCATAAAACGGTTCGTCCTATTGCTATTCGGACTAAATTTTTGGAAAGAACTCACGGCTCATGCTTGTTTACTCGTGGCGAAACCCAAGCTATTGTGGTTGCTACCTTAGGTAATGAACGAGATGCACAAATACTGGATGGTATTAATGGTGAGAGCAAAGATCGTTTTATGTTGCATTATAACTTTCCTCCTTACTCTGTTGGGGAAACAGGTATGGTTGGTAGTCCAAAGCGTCGTGAAATAGGTCATGGTCGTTTAGCGAAGCGAGCTTTAGTTGCTGTATTGCCTGAAGTAACAGAATTTCCTTATGTATTGCGTATAGTGTCTGAAATTACTGAATCTAATGGTTCCAGTTCTATGGCAACGGTTTGCGGCACCAGCTTAGCACTGATGGATGCTGGCGTTCCTTTAAAAGCACCTGTTGCCGGTGTTGCCATGGGTTTGATTAAGGAAGGTGATCGTTTTTCAGTATTGACTGATATCTTAGGTGATGAAGATCATTTAGGTGATATGGATTTCAAAGTTGCTGGTACGGAACAGGGTATTACTGCATTACAGATGGATATTAAGATCACAGGCATCACCAATGAAATTATGGAACAAGCTTTGGAGCAAGCTTTAGCAGGACGTGTTCATATTCTCGATGTGATGAATAATGCTTTAGCTGAACATCGAGAGGAGCTATCGAAACATGCGCCAAGAATTACTAAAATGAAGGTTGCAGAAGATAAAATCCGTACAATCATTGGCAAAGGTGGTGCTACTATTAAGGGACTCATTGAAAGTACTGGTGTTTCTATAGATATCGATGATACGGGTGTGGTTCAATTATTCTCTCCTGACATAGAAGCTTTGGAGGAGGCACAAAAACAAATTAAAGCATTAATTGCTGAGCTAGAAGTGGGACAAACTTATCAAGGAAAAATTAGTAAGATTGTTGATTTTGGAGCTTTTATTAATTTGTTACCTGGAAAAGATGGCTTACTGCATATCTCGCAAATTTGTAATGATAGAGCACAAAAAGTAGAAGATGTTTTAAAAGAAGGTCAAGAAATTGAGGTATTTGTTGCTGGTATTGATAAGCAAGGTCGAGTGAAGTTAGAGTGGAAAGATAAGCCACAAACTGCAGCCACGGTTGATACTTCTGAAGAGCACTCTAAAACAGTTGAGCTAGGTACTACTGATTCTGAAGAGGAATAGATTCACTGTAACCAGAGGTAAATTTTTATAAAAATTGATTGTACATCAGTATCACATTCGCAGGCGAGCAACCACATGATACTGGGTACAATCTTTATTAACTGCTTTTTTATTTAGGGCAGACTCTCTTCAATTGCTGTCTATACTGCAAGGCCTAATAAAAACGAGACAATGAGTCCCAATTTAATATTTGCATAAAGAATAACGAACTAAGTAAGGCGGCTAGAATGCAATGCCCCCAACGCTGGCGGGTACTAATTGATGCGTTAGTCAAATAGTGTATTTGAAGAAGTAATACAGTTAAACAAAGTGGTATACAGGGAAATATATAACGTTCTTCAATATGCAATAATACATGTATTGAGAAAAAAGTCAGACAAAAAATCCAGGCGGAGGCAAATAAAGTGGATACAGTTTGACGATAAAAAATCAATCGCCAACCTGAGTACAGCCCTTTAAAGAGAGCAAGTAGAAATCCAACAAATGTAAGACTTGAAAATATACGACTAATTACCACATATGAACTAGGGGTCATTGACTCAGTATAAGGTGTCAAACGAAAGGCATCAAACAATCCAATGCTTTTTTTAAGCAGGTATACGACGCTTGCAAACGGATTATGTAACAAACAGCCCACTAAGCTTTGTTCACTTATCCCAACCACGGAAACTATTGAACAACGGGAATAAAAATATTTAATCATAAATGGATCAGGAAGAACTGGGACCCCAGTTGAAGGAGAGGGTACCTGTAGATTCCATAAAACACGTGAGCCTACTAAGCCATCTTGAATATCGTTTATCAAATGGAACACCTTAGTATGCTCCTGACATAAGGAGCTATTTTGTGACTGGCAATTGAATTGAATCGTTAGAAGCAAGGTACTAAATGCTATGGTAACTACTGTAACAAAGAGGAATCGATTGGAAAAAGTACATTCGCTTGATGTATGTCGATTCATTAACATTATAAGAAAGTAAGCTATAAGGAAGCTGATAGCCGCAACCAAATAAACTGGACGTACTAAGACTGCATAGCCTAGTAATAAACCACCGATCAGTCCCGAAAGAACAATCATAAAAAATCGATTTATCGTTCCACATTCAATCAAAGCAAACGCGATAAATACAAGTAATAGTAGATCCATTCCAAATGTATCAGTCAGTGGGGTTGTGGTATGCATCACCAAAGCAGGGTAGGCAGCAAGAAGAAAAAAAAGTACCATATAATACAGAGAGTGTTTGGGAAAAAGTTTTAATTTCGAGAAAATCCAGCACAATAATCCAATAGTGAGTTCGTGAACTAAGAATAATGTCCAGCAGATGCGATTAACTAAAGTAATAGCAGAGTTTGTGTGCCCATAATGGATAAATAAAAAATCAACCAGTGGAAATCCTGCTATATAATGTAGCGCATCTTTTAATGAACTAAATCTACTGGCAATTCGTAGATATTCATTTGCATCACCCCTGACCCTAAAATTATAAGGGATACTACTCCCATAGAAAAAGAAGGCAATAGCAACACCCATTGCAAAAAGAAATAGTATGAAGTGCCAATATACTGTATAAGTATTGCCTTTTAAATAGGAGTTCATTACGTACGATCCTTCAAGTATGAGAGCCCATACTTTATCAGTAAATTATCAGTTTTGTCGAAATTTTTTATATATTTATCTGGATTAAGTGCGTTCTTTTTGAGGACGTTTAATTATCTAACGATATACATCCTACTGTGCGTTCATTTAAGAATGCTTCTTGGTAGCACATCTAATGGTATCTCAACAAAAACTGGGCCTTTCCTATCTATTATCGCTTGGGCTAGATTTATGGCAAGACTACTGTCACTAATCTCATCTTCATTGTACCTAAATGCACATTTAGTGATGTTTTCCATGAGCTTAAGCTGAGGAACTTCTTGAGCCCCATAGCTGCGCATACCAAATTTATTGATGTCTGCGGTTTTGACTTGACCGGCAAGAATATACAGTGGCACTGAATCATAATAGGCCGATGCTGTGGCGGTTATGGTATTAGTCACACCAGGGCCAGATGTTACAATTGCAAGGCCAGGTATTTTATAATTCAGCGCTCTTGCATAACCATCAGCAGCTACAACTACAGCTTATTCATAATTGCAATAAATTACCTGAAGTGGTGACTCTGCATCTTCGATGCCCCGAAGGGCTATTTATTAATAAATAAGCATCGGATACAGAAAATCAGTTTATTGGTTCTAAGAGAGTAGAATTGCTTATAGGTTCTAGATTTAGAGCTAATTTTTGCTTGTACAGCTTTAAGTTATTATGCAGGTGTGCTGTATCGGGGTGGACATCAAGAGCTAGTCGAGTGGCCTGTTCACCTAAATTATATTCTTTCATATACCAAGCACAACGGCTCATGATTTCATAGCGTGTGTATTGATACATTTCACGATTTATAAAAAGTACATCATTTTTTGGGTAAGGAATATTGTATGCATAATTTATAAATAAATAACATGTTTGAATATTACTCGGCCAGTAATATTCAGCTATTTTAACTAAAGGTTCTATTCGATGAGGCCTTAGTGCAAATGCTTTCAAAAAATAGTTCATTGCGGTAGCCCAACTAATTATTGAGTCAGTGTGATTAGTTTTTTGTGCTAAATAGCCTAGACGATATAAAGTCATAAAATTTTCTTCATCCCAACCATTTAATTGTTCTCTATGTTGGTACATTCGATAAGCATTTTGAAAATCTCCTAAACACTCGTACGTTTGCGCTAAATAAAATGCTGTACGTGGATCATTAGGATTCTTTTTATGCTCTGCGGACAACAGCTCTAAGTCTCTAAACCAACGTTTATTACTTTTTTCTACACCTTGTGGTGAAGCTTTAACCTCAAAATAAGTCAAGTGTGGTACTTTGGCTGAGGTATGGGCTTCAGGAGCTTCATGAACTACTCCTTTAAACTGTACATTACTCGAAGCGCGAAATAATCGGGCTGTGGAGAAATGTGAATGATTCATTTTAATATCAATCAAATAAAGAGGTGTAGTGGTGTGAACTTCTTGTGCACAGAAATCTAATAGTGCAACTGCATTATACAGATACCATTCTGCATCGGGCATTAAAAAAAATGGAATATTGGGAAATTTTTGTTTTGCCAGTGCAAGAGTACGATTACGTGATGTTGAAAAATCAATAAAGGGTTCTTGCTCAAGATAAGCATGGAGGTCATGCTTTTTGAAAAATGCTTGCACGCGCTCTACTGTATCGTCAGTTGAACCTGTATCTAAAATGAAAATATGAGAAATATTATTTTGAAGTAAAGAAAATAAAGTAGCTTCAATCGAAACAGATTCATTTTTAATCATTAAAGCAATAGCTAATAATGGTTTGCCAGGTAAGTTTTTAGAGTTCTTCATTTGCGGGATTCTCTTGATTTAAAATAAAGCACTTAATTAGAAATTTGTATTTGTTCTTGAATTTGGATAATAGGAAAAAATAGTTCATTTTAATCATTAAAACATATCATCATTATAAATGACTGAGTAGGGTTAAAGTATAAACCCTATTGTTATAGGGTTTATACTAAATGTTTGTCTTTAATCCCAGTAAACAGTTATATCAGCCGGAGAAGTGAATGCACTCCATTGGTTGTTCACGTTAGCTTGACCAGCACACATCACTACAACTGGCAAAGGCAAGGGCTTAATTTCACTAGACATTTCTTCCGTTACCTGAATATTTACACTATCACCACTTGAAATATTAAACGCACTGAAATTAGGTATACCATTTGCGTAACTCATTTTATGACCGGTAGTTACAGATACATCCGGTTCAATAGGTCTTCCATTTATATACACAAAAGTACATTTTGCGTTTATTGCACCTGGTATGCTTATAATTACTTGATTTGTCATTCCTGAAACTAATATTTCCTTGAGCCACAGAGAGTCTGGAGTATTGGAAATAAAATCAAGTCCTGCATTTGTAGAAAAATTTAAAACTTCATTTATATTATTCCATGCTGTACCAGAAGGAGTGGTCAAACACCCAGAATTATCTTTGATGTTTCCTGTAGTACATAAAGCATTCCAATCAGCTTCTGTTAGACTACCAATCCGAAGAGCGCCTGTGCCCCCAGTTGGACCAGTATCTCCAGTTGGACCAGTTGGACCAGTATCTCCAGTTGGACCAGTTGGACCAGTATCTCCAGTTGGACCAGTTGGACCAGTGTCTCCAGTTGGACCAGTGTCTCCAGTTGGACCAGTGTCTCCAGTTGGACCAGTGTCTCCAGTTGGACCAGTGTCTCCAGTTGGACCAGTGTCTCCAGT
>NZ_JBAQZB010000132.1:0-12772 GCF_049790535.1 Legionella sp. | reverse complement strand
GATTACTCCAAGGCAAAAATTGGCACTAGTTGCCTAATACTCTACTTTTAACTTCAGTTAAAAATGGGGGGGTTACCAGGGGAGGTACTGTTCGAATACCGGTATCATAAGGAGCAGTTTAACGACATGCTGCAACACTATGAGGCAACGCAAGAAGCGAATCAAGCTGGGTGGGGTAGGGAGAAGATCGGATAAGTTTTGTAATAGATAGTACCCTTTTTATCACAAACTTTCAGGACAGCTATTAATATGGAACAATTCACAAGATTTGATCTTTATCCTTCCCGCGGATTAATGATAGGAACGCCTGCCGCTTTGTATGGAGTAGCATCACGTGACGCCACAGTAAATTTTCGTGAGGCAGCGATTGCAGCAATGTAGCCGTCAGGTGTTGGGAATCCTCGTCCACCATTTTTTGCCATCACGGCTAATTCTGCATAATGTCGAGCTGCATTTAATAACAGAAATTTTTCCAATTAAATTGCACGGGAAACTGTGTCCTTGTTTAAAATTTGAATGTCTATCTTTATAAAATTACCTATCAAGGCTAAAACGGGGAAAAGTTGTAGCGGTATACTTAGAAAAACTGTCTCATATTAATAATCTGCCTAAAAAAAGCCTTTATTATATTTCAGCATTTATCAATCTACGCCCAAAAATTGTCTTCCCCTATTATGAGGGAAGAGTATCTGAGTGAATATCTAAACAACTAATCGCGGGAAAATCAATTAAAAGAAAAGTAGGTTGTTCCGTTAGTATGAAAATTCTTTACATTTACATTAGAGAAAAATGCTCCGCCAGATGATTTATTCTTGGTTACGTTTCCACTTACCTTACCTTTAATTTCATTATCTCCATACATATTGCTGACATTACCATCGCGCTCAACATTACCTTTGATAATATTAGCACCATTCATATTGCTGACATTACCATCGCGTTCAACATTACTTTTGATAATATTAGCACCATTCATATTGTTAACCTTGCCAAATACATTGCCAGTAATAGTGATGTCACCACTCATATTTTTTACGTCACCATAGACATTACCATTAATAAAGATATCTTCGTTTTGAGCAGAAATTGTTTCACCTACTTGAATATCACGATCATATCTTTTTGATGATCCTGCTGAGGTAGAAAATGTGTATGTGCTAAAGGTAGTATATAAATTGTTCCTATGGAATGATGGTCCATTATTTGACCACTGGTGAGACCCTCTAGATGATACGTCTGGCTGGCTGGTTGGTTTCTTTGTTTCCACTCCAACTTTCAACCTATAAGTTTGTTCTTTAGTATTATCAGTCAATGTAGCATGAGCATTATTTAAAAGCTTAAATAATTCCTGTGCTGATTGCATATAAATTTTGTCATTTAGTTTGTCAGGATGAAGGATTAGAGCAAGTTTCTTAAAACTGGTATTTACTGTTTTAATATCTTCTGAAGACATATTTTGAGGGACATTAAATAGAAGATAATAGCTTACATTTGAATATTCTTTCAAAAGATTATCTAAAAACTTTTTTTTACCTCCATCAGAATAGTCTTCCCATTCTCCGCTTAATTTTTCTAACAATGACTTCATTTTAACTTCCTACTTTATTATAAATAGTTTTATATATACATAAGCATCTATAAAATATATCGAAATTATAAAAAAAATTTATCATTAACTTCAATTTAAAAAAATTAGATGCTATCTATATGGTGAGATATCTTTTGCCTAACTCTTAATATTATCACAGTTGAAGATGGAATTCCTATCCAAATGTTTGTTTATAAGATAACTTCGCTAATTTAAATACAGTAAAAAATATCTATTTATTTTAATAACATCATGAACAGCAACTGATGCGATTAAAAGCAGCTCGTGAACGACGAGTGAAAAGCTGCACCCGGAAAAATGAAATCCATTGATGAAGATTTTGTCGCAAAATTTATTCCAACCTCAAGAGGAGTTTTTTGTGGATGAGTTTATGCTGCCAGTCCATAAAACTGCTCAAAAATAGTTTGATTATTAGAGTGGATATGCCATCCTTTCCTGAGCATGTGGTGTAGCTCAATACCAGATAGGGGTTTCGGGAAGCAAATTACCATTTTAGCCGGTGGCATATTATGCGAATAATTAACCCTCTTCTTACTACTCGCGAATTGCGCCTATTTTTCTAGAAATGATAAACCGCGGATAAAGTATATTTATGTCACTTCATGGTTCAATTTTATTTAAACGCTGATGATTCGTCCGATACAAGCACCAATTAACACCACAAACCAAGCTGGCCACTTCCAAAAATTAAGTAGTAAGAATGCCCATAATGCAACGCTAAAATCAACAATATTATATATTGCATTCGTCCAAACCGGATTATACAAAGCCGCTAATAGTAAACCTACGACTACGGCATTTATCCCTTGCATCGCTTGCTTCATTGCTTGATAACGTCGAAATTTTTCCCAAAATGGCAATATTCCAATAATCAATAAGAACGATGGTAAATAAATAGCTATGAGGCATATTGATGCTCCTAATAGTCCATTGGGTTGTAATTTTGAAATAGCGCCAAGATAGGCAGCAAAAGAAAACAAAGGACCAGGCATGGCCTGTGCTGCGCCGTATCCTGCGAGAAACATATCGTTTGTGACTAAGCCGACAGGCACCACGACTGATTGCAAAAGGGGAAGGACGACATGCCCTCCACCAAAAACCAACGAACCTGCACGAAAAAAACCTTCAGATAAATAGATAAAATTATTGTGATAAATCTTTGTTAGAGCCGGTAATAAGATAAACAACGAAAAAAACAATACTAGAGCAATTATTCCAGACAATTTACCAACCGTTATTGGGAAATCTGCATGAGGCAAGACTGCCTCATTTTTTAACAAGAGCCATCCGATTAATCCTCCACCAAAAATCACTGCAACTTGACCCAATGTATTAGGAAATATTGAAGCAATTAATGCGCCCACTATTGCAAACGTTATTCGAGCAAGATCTGGACAAAGTGCTTTGGTCATACTCCATACTGCTTGTGCAACTACTGCGACTGCTACGATTTTAAGGCCATGCAACCATCCTGAATAAATTGAACTGCCAACCTCCGTTAATCCAAAAGCAAAAAACACAAGAATGATTGCGGATGGTAGTGTAAAACCCAGCCATGCAACTATAGCACCTAGATAGCCTGCTCGTGATAACCCAATTGCAATTCCGACCTGACTACTTGCAGGTCCCGGAAGTAATTGACATAGTGCAACAAGATCAACATAAGCATGTTCACTCAACCACTTACGTCTCTCAACAAATTCCTGTCGGAAATAACTGAGATGTGCTATTGGCCCTCCAAATGAGGTCAGCCCAAGGCGTAGAAATATCAGAAATACTTCAATCGTTCGAAGAAATCTCTTGTTGCCCCATACGCATTTCATGATGGGAAATACCAACGTAAGAGAAAAATAAAGACAATAATTTGAACACAAGAACCCATTTTCATCTGTTGAATCCCATTAAATATCCTCAAAATGATAGGTTCCATAAATTTGCAGATGCTTAAACATCAAAGCGGATATTTTTTGTAAATGCTCACTGGGAATGTCGTGCCCTTCAGCTCGAAGCTCGTCAACAATTTTTTGAAAATGGTGCGTGTTCCACACTAAAACGGCATTTGATACCAGACTTAGGCAGCTGGCCTTGTTCATGATTTCCTCATAATCACTGGTTTTAAAAGCACCTCTATTGAGGAAGAATAATTTTTTTGCTAACTGATGCCTTGATTCGCCGTGATTAAGATGCAAATGGACGGTATGACGAAGATTTTCATCTGTAATATAACGCAGGATATAAATGCTTTTGATAATGCGACCAAGGGCACGGATTGCCTTGGAAACATTGTCTGTTCGATTAGCTAATTTCTGGATGATTACATGCGCCGGAGCCAGTCCATTTTTTAATGAAGCGACAATGCGGACAATTTGATCCCAGTATTCGCGGATCAGATCAATGTCCACCGTGCCACTGAAAATTTCATCCAAATCCCCATAGCTCGCCGCTTTATCAATTTTATAAATATTTTGATCTGCAATATCTTTGAGTCTTGGGTGGAAAGGAAACCCTAGCAAACTAAGCAAGGCAAACAAATGCTCAGTAAATCCATGGGTGTCTGTGCTGTGAAATTCAGGATTTAATAACGTATCATTTTGTAACAACCCGGTTAATACAAAAGACGCTTCTCTTTCGCCAGTTGAAATAACTTGCGTACCAAAAACAGCCCCTTTTGATATATGTGTATAGATAGAAATAGCTCTGTCATAGTAACCATAATATCTGGGGTAAAAGGATGACAAAAAACATTTTTTTTCGATGGCGAAGCGTTGTCCATCTGATGTTGAATAAGATCCATCGGTCATTTCTTCACTGATGGGATAGGTCAAAAAATGATTAATTAAAAGACGGTTGGCTTCTTTGATGGTGTCTGGTCGCAAATACACATGTGATGCATTCGTTAACGCATCAATGCTGATGCCAACGGCACTTGTTCCCATGCCAAACAATCCAATATTCGTAGCATGCGCAAGGATAGCGGCAAGCACTGGCTTCAGCGGAAATTTGATTGTTCGATCTGGTGCATAGAAAGGGGTGAATCCAACCATACAGCCTGACATTTGAAACGCTTCCGCCAAAAGTTTTTCAATTCTAACTGCAGACATCCTGGATTGTATCAACTTTCGTAATCGCACCACTTCAGGCGATATAACCAATGCATCGTCTTTGCTGAAATGAAACTTGCCATCTTTAATCGTCACAAAATCATTTGTGGGTAAACTGGTGCTGGCATGGGTGGCAATCCGATGATACTCACCCTTCAATTCATTCATCAGGATATCAAATTCGCTTGGCAGCTCGAGCTTCAAGTACTCTTGTTCTCGATCTTTTGCCCATGGTAGCTCCCCATAAATGGTGTCCCAAAAATAGCGATTGTTCCGGCTTTTTGAAAGAAAGATATCGCCAGAACTAATTTCTTTCTTAAGGGCAAAGTAAAAGCCCATTTCCCAGTGATGCGCTTTAATTTTTCCATTGTCATCGTACAAAACATCTCCCCACATTTTAGGCAGAAAGTCTGTTGGTAAAACATCAGGAAGGGTTTTAATCTCGCCACAGTGGAGTTTGCGAATTATTTCAAGTGCTTCAATTAATGAGGTTAATCCAACCCTGGCGCTTAGTTTTAGTGTTAAAAATCGCTTTGAAAATTGCTTGATATAAGAAAAACGGTTAACGATATGGTCGGTGACGCCAGATGCCTCCAGTTGATCAATAGCTTCGCAAGCACTGGCCGTTTCAAGCATCGTGACTTCATTAAATTGGGTCACGAATTCCACAAGGGATAATTTCTCAATAGCCGCTTGGGAGAAGGCTTGTTTGATAAAATCACTGGCTGGTTTAAATTTCCCTCTGTTCTTTTTCGATACTTTTTCACGCTCAGCAGATACTTCATTTTTAGCGCGTCGATTGATATCCAGTAATATTCGTTTGAATACATCAACCAGGTAATCAAGAATCGTTTTAGCTGTTTCTTGCAAAAAGCAAATGATGATGGCTTCTTGTTTCAATTTAGAAGAAATATCACGGAGTTGAGTTGAGGTGTAATATCGCCCTTTCTTGGCCAGCTCAGTAATGACATCAGGGTGTATTGCTGACAGGTTGCATTCAAGAATACCGAGTTGTTCAATTTCATCAAAATAATCAAGGTACAGGTTCATCACATCGCTATTAGCATTCTGGGGTGATGTTCGAAGCTCCGCCAGTTGCGCATAGGCTTCTTTATTTTTAGGTGAGATGAGCTTAAGCAGTTGTTTTCGTTTATCGGATGCCAGGCTTTCCGCAATACTACGATGAAAGCCTTCAATCGCCTCATTAACTTTATGACTGACCAGACGGCCTAAGGTAATGGGTGATGGCAACACTATGCAACAAGTTTTCAAGTGATTGATTGCCATATCAACCAGCTGTTTTTTATCCATCGTGTTTTTGCGCAAAAGATCCACAAGCCATTCTTCTAATTTGAGTGATTCTTCATCAGTAAATTCCCCATATCCGAGATAATTACGAATTTTTTCTCGCTGAATATAGCTGTGTGGGGTATTGGCAAACACAGGGGTAGATGAAAGAGGCTCTCCAAGTTGCTTGGCAAGATAACTTAATGCGGTAAATGAAAGGGCATCGTCTTTGCCAACAAAACGACCATAGGCCCTTAAATGGCAAAGAAGAGCCGCAAATTTAATGCCTTGAGTTGAATGTGTTTTGATAAACTGAATATCACTGTAAGTGAGGGTCCAGTCAATGGCTAGCTGGTCTTCTGTTATCTCAATATCAGTTTGCATCGACATTTATCCCTGAACGTTCAATCTGTGCTGCCAATGTTTCTTTTGATGCTTTCGTGTAAATGGCCGTGGTATCAATAGATTCATGCCCCATTAACATTGATAGCTCAACAAGACAGCCAGGATTTGCTTGCAAAAACTGAGTGGCAAATGTGTGGCGTAATGTATGGGCTGTGACGTTAATGCGAGTTATATTGGCTCGCGTGGCCAAGCCGCCAATCAACAGTTGTAATGCCCTGACTGTTCCTGAAACACCACGCTTGGTAACGAAGACAAAATCATCTGGCTCAATGGCATCGCGTGTGTCTAAATAGCTGGTTAATGCCCTGCGTGCAATTGAGTTCAATGGAATCTCCCTGTGTTTTCTACCTTTTCCATCAACAACAATAACATAGCCAGAACGCTCTCTAATAACAACATCCCTGACAAGCAAGTTTTTTACTTCCCCTATTCTCAAACCCGCTTGTAACATGAGCTGCACAATGGCATAGTTTCTTATAGCCAGTCCATGCGTGGAAAGCCCCGCGGCTCGCAACAAAGCATGAATTTCGTCTTTGTTTAATGCTTGCGGTTTTGTGGTTGTTACTCGCTTTACAAAATGAAGTGAAGAAGCAGGGGTATCAGGAATAATTCGAGTTTGTGCAGCCCAGGCATAAAATCGTTTTAATACCTGAATATGGTGGTTAATAGTGGCGGGTTTTCGTCTCAGTACTTTAGAGACATGTTCCCTGTAGGCACGCAGATCATGGGTTGTTGCTTCCAGTAAACTGACATCTTGCTGATAAAAATCTAAAAGCCATGCGGTGAAGACTTTTATTCCTTGAAGATAGCTGGAAATTGAGGAATCAGACATGTCCTGTTTTTCCAGCATCATTTTAAATTCATTGAGCAAGTCATCGTGATTCATAATGTATGTATTATGCGAATAATCAACCCTGGAGTTAGCATAGCTGTTTGCTTCGCATAATACAACTAAAATGGAATGTATTATTCACATATGTCCACTTATGCGAATAATTTTTAGGGCAAAAACAGGCTTTTTTAGGGTAAAGTTCACTTTTTTGGGTGTGGGAAAATGCTGGTTAATTCATATGGTTAGCGATAGACCGGCTAAAATGGTAATTTGCTCCCCGAAACCCCTATTGAAGAAAATAAAGCACAAAAAGATGTGAATGGAAAATACACTTTTATCGAAGTCACTGAGAAAAAAGGTCAAGAATTCGATTATCAGATTAATTGGGTTGATGGACTGAATAATTTTACGTTGACTTGTGTTAATAAGAAATTCTCAAATGAATTAACCCAACGCTACATTGAACTAGCAAAACAAATTGATTCTAGTTGGTAAATAAAAGTGCCCTTTTATGTAAAAAAATGGATGTTTTTTTAGGGGTTAATTAACCAGTTACCTTTACTTTCCAGGCTTCAGAATGTCTCTTCTATAAACCTTGGTATGTGTCTTTACTGATGCTTTCATTTAAATACCTACGCCAACGTCAGCAAGTATCTGAAATTATTTTTTGCTTGCATAGATGTGGTTTATTGAGCGCTTACCCCTTAAATTCCAACCTCGTGTCTGATCACGATAGATTTTCTTTAACTCTATTAATGTGTAAAATAAATATACATGAGCATATGAGGAAAACTAATGAGAATAATAGTCGTTTTTTCAAATCATGAACGTTATGTACCTCGTGTAAGAGTTGGTGACATTTGTATTATAGTTAGGGATGAAGAAGGAACTATAAAAATCAAATTTAAAAGTATATGTGTAGGATTAGAAATAAATAGAATGCCTTTATTACAATCTATTGAATCTATTGATGAAATAATTAACGTAAATCAAAAAATCAATGTGGAAATTATTGGCCACTCAAGTAAAGGTGGTAAATCACTTCAATCAGATGTAGCAAAATATTATCCTCTACAAAATATTGCTCTTGATGATCTCACTTTATGGATAGAACAAGACTTATTAAAACACAATGTGTCTCGTTCAACTATATCATTTTTAAGCTGCGAAGCGGCAGACGGAAAAAAGGGATATCCTTCTGTTGCCGAACAAGCATTTGCATTATTTAATTTAAAACCTCAAAAATTAACTGCTAGAATGGGTTATGGTTATATAGCAAAAAACGTGTATAGCTTAGGTACTTTTGATATGGTTGTAAAAACAGCCGTGGACCGGAAAAATTATGAGAAAGAAACTGAATCCTCCATAGAAAATATAGTATTTTCAGCATTAAGAATTTATAATAAATTTTTTAAATATTCTACTGTTACTAAAGTAAATGAAAAATTTGTTTATTTTATGGGGCAAGATAAGAATACATACAAAATAGACAAGCAAGTTTATGATGTATTTCATTTAATAAAAAATTTAAATATTCAAGCTAATAATACCAATATTGCTGAGATTATTAAGAAGGATATTGAAAATGTTTCATCAAATGAATTCCAAACTTTAGCAAAATATGCAATATGCATAGAACAGAACGAAAAATTACAATCAAAATCCTATTTAGTATCAAATGGAAATATAAAATCGGCAGAACAAGTTAATACTGATTTAAATGACTACGATCTTAAAAGAGCTCTTTTAGCGAAAATAGAAACTTTAAAAAATAATATTGGAATTAATAGAAATATAAAAAATACTGATTCATTAAATAATCTTCTTGGTAAAACACGAGATTTTATAAGATATCGACATCCTAGAAATTATTTAATTGATAATTTGTCTAAGCTTGTTAATACATTCATTGCGATCATTGAAAATGATGGCGAGCTAAATTCGAATCATATAAAGAAATTAGCTGAGTTTAGTAAGCAAATTAAATCCGGTACACAAATTGAAATTGATTCATCATACCGTGCTAATGCTGTCGGAATCAGGCTACCTGTATACTATGCAAGTATTAGAAAAGTTACCGAAACAAAAAATAAAGAATTTTCAATTCAGATTGATGATTTTCTTACAAAAATATTGGGTTCTCGTAAAGATATCTTAGTAGCTGAAGAAAACGTATCTCAGATAGCTATGAAAAACTACAGTTTCGTATTAAAAGCAGGATCTTTATTTGGTATTGGTATTGCAGGCTCCCTCGCAACTTTTGCATTAATTAATCTAATAAAAGATCCTTCTTTTTCCAATAAATTTATATTGGGAACTAGTGTTGTCACAGGACTTTCTAGTTACGGTTTGTATCGTATAATTGAAAATAAAGTTGAAGATAGTGACTTATCTAAAACCTCCGCTAATGATTGTATCGATAGAAGGTCGCTCGGAGGATAAAATTGTATGACTTTTCTAAAGTTTGGATTGTAATACTCAGTTTCAATTGGCGTCATTTTAAAGAAAATGTTTATAATAAATGATAATGGTTTATTTTTAAGGAAATTATTTATGAGTTTTATTTATATCTTTTTAAAAATTAATGAGATGTTCATTAGTCTAATTCAAAATAAACTTAATACGATAGATCAATCTACCAATACTTCAGAATCTTCGAAGAAAAAAAATAAATTATTCGGTTTTTGGAGTTCTACTCAGGAAGAGATAAACGAAATAAGTCATATAGATGAATCTCTTGCATGGAAAGAGTTTAAAGGCGGCTGGATTGATTAGATGAAATATTGGTTTTGTCGCATAAATTATTACAGACGTAAAACACAGGAATTCTGGACAAGTTTATGCTGCAAGTCCATAGAACTGTTCAAAAATAGTTTGATTGGCCGACTGCATATGTTGTCCTTTTCTAAGCATGTGATGCAACTCAATCCCGGCCAAAGTTGCTTGTGCTGAACGAAAGGATTTGAATCCTTTCATGGGTTTGGTGATTTTTTTCACAAACCGATGGTCTTGCTCCACAATATTATTAAGGTATTTGATCTGGCGAACCGTGATTTGCGTAAAAATTCCACCCAGCATAAAAAGCAGAGCCAGATACAGATTGACGGTATTAATGGCTCCGTTGCAAAAATGAATCATAGTTTATAATTTAGTTTAACTGCGATCAACTAATGGACTGTCGAGATGCGCTCTACAAAACCTACTGCCTTTAAATGGGTAACTTCTCAATAACCCTGGGAAAGATCATTATTTATGAGCGGCTAAGACCAACTGATCCAAACTAGGAATATCATATTTTTTAGTTGTTCTATCAATAAGGTAATCCCAGAAACTAACGCCCATTTTGAGTGCTGTTTTTTTAAGACTAGTAAAGGTATCTCGGCATCGCCTACCCTCATCGCTTCGTGTTGAGCCACTAATTTTTCGTCGTTTAACATACTCACGAATATCGCGTTCACTTAAATTATTATGTAACGGTATATCAGGACGCTCTAATACCAGTAATAACTCATCCTTATTATTGTATAACCGTTTTAATACCTGATTAAGCGAGTAATACTCTGTTTTTGTTGTACATAGATCATCAAATCGTTGAGTAATTCTTATTTTTTCCTTTTCATTAGGACTATTTTTATAGTCTCGCAACGCCTTATAAATCTCCCATACCTCATTCCGTGCCCATTCAACGGCTTTTATTTGAATATCATTACTCATCGTTAATGCTTTAATTCCCCGCTCCGCATGGATCCAACAGGGAGAAGAGCTGATTTTTCATGATGAAACTCTTCTTTATGTTCCGTTAGAAGACGATTCAATTGGCCTGTTGATATATCAATACCCCATTCCAATAGTTGCTTGTGCAATAAAGGCTGAGTCACACACTGATGATGGTGTTGATGCAATATATAAGCTCTTAAGGTGGGGCCAAAATGATGACCTTGTAACTCTTTAGGTAATGTCGCAGTAATAGGGCTGCCATCGGCTAATTGCCAACGTTCTAATCGATATTTTGTGACAACAGACTTTACCATTAAATCTTGTATGATGTAGGACTGATAACCTTTGCGGACTGAACCTGCAGGAACATGCTCTACGGCAATCACCTCTTCTTTATCTATGTTCAAGTTCGTATTTTTACTGCGCTTTGATGAGCCAGGTCGCTTTGAATTATTAGTTCCATCAGCTGGAGGCTCATCATCCTTGTCGTCTTTGTCTTTAGGCAGACTACTCGCTCGTAGTTTAGGTTTTTTACTGAGCTTTTTTAGCTGCCGAATCTCGGTTAACAGCTCGTCAATCTGCTCGGATTGCTTAGATAGAGCTTCTGCTTGCTGGGATAATTGATCCGTTAATTTTTCAATCACCGATAGCAATGTAGATACCATCGGTGATTGTTCCGATGGCTCTATAATGTTGGGAGCAAATTCAAAGTCTTTTGTCGTCATGAGGGGAAGTGTAACGAATTTTTTAGCTTAAGACTCTGAGATATTTCTTATATTCTCTTGATCTTTTCACCCTTTAGAAAATGACCTTGACCGGGGTTATTGAGAAGTTACCATACAACCAGTTGCGAAAGGTGTGCTTCTTTTATTTTGTCAGCTCTTCTTTTTCTAATTTTTATGGGTATAGACTTTTATTTGTTCTGTTATTTTGAGCGCGCTGTTTTTGCTGTCGCGTGTTGTGACATGGTTTATTTATGTAATTTTATTTGACTATTTAATATTTTTTTAACTTAATTTGGAATATTTTTATTAATGGATTAAAATTCAATTTTAGGGTATTACAAATGAATTTTTTAAACAAAAAATGAAGACATTCTTTTTTATGGGCTAACCCTTTATTGAAAAAAAAATCCCTATAAATGAGTTACTAGCTAAAATAGATGGGTTGTAAGATAGCAAGCAATTAAAAATTAAACTCGATTCAATGAATCACCAATAGTAGCTAATTATGACTAATGACAATAATAATCAAATTAGTAATGCCCATGATCAGTTCTTTCGTACCGCCATGGCGGACAAACGTGTTGCTCGTGATTTTTTAATGGCCTGGTTACCAGGTGAACTTCTCCAAGCTGTTGATTTTGAGCAGTTGGAAATTCAACCCCGTTCATACATTAATGATGTACGCAAAGAATCTGCTGTTGATGTACTTTTTAAAACCGCGATAGAAGGCCACGAAGCATACCTTTATCTACTCTTAGAACATCAATCCACACCAGATCAATTAATGCCATTTCGAATGCTTAAATACATCTGCAATATTATTGATCACCACTTAAAAACACATGACACGAGGAATGATAAAAAAATCCCTCTGATTTATCCGTTAGTCATTTATCATGGCAAACGAAAATACCCTTTCTCCACAGACCTTAGTGACTTGATTGACGCCCCATCATTTCTAGTTAAACGTTATTTTTTAAAACCTTTTCAACTGATTGATCTAGGACAAATTGATGATGAAACACTGAAACAACATGCCTGGT
Source organism: Legionella sp. (assembly GCF_049790535.1). Classification (GTDB taxonomy): domain Bacteria; phylum Pseudomonadota; class Gammaproteobacteria; order Legionellales; family Legionellaceae; genus Legionella. The sequence goes on along the minus strand of NZ_JBAQZB010000132.1, from coordinate 53 downwards.
CTGGGGTAATGGAATTTGCATTGAAACATATTTTTGCTCGGGACATTTTGCCC